>CAZWWD010000018.1:0-20311 GCA_964637155.1 uncultured Candidatus Bathyarchaeia archaeon | reverse complement strand
TCATACCCGCGCCCCCCTGAGCGCTGAACGTCCAGGCTTAGGTTGCTCCCTCCCGGGCCTGGCCGGGTTCGCCTGGCAAACACGGTTACACCCCTCCTACGAGGGGTGCCCCGTGACCGCCAGCCCCAGAGGACAGGTATTCATCGCTTAGGGCTAGCTGGGTCAGCGGCCTTACGCGCCTCACTTCAGCTTTCGGCCCGTCGTATAGGGGGTTTACGGTCGAGGCTGATTCGCCTCTCAGGGGACCCCTAGCCCCCCGCCTAAGACCCACCGTCCAATAAAATTTTAGTTTTTGGTGTTTAATAAACGCTTTGCGCTTTTAGGTTTCTTTTATGGTCTTCATTAGGATTGGCATGAGAGCTGTCCCCTTCTCTAGAATTCCCAAGCTTCCTTTTCGGCATTCTTTTTCGGAGAATTTGTTTATGCCGTCGCTCTCTATTTTTCCTCCCGAGATTAGCAGTGGAACCGGGTCGTCACTATGCGCTTTAAGCTTGCATGGTGTTGAATGATCCGCTGTTACACATATGACCGTTTCATTCAGGTTTATTTTTGGCAGTATGCTCCCAAAGAAATGCTTATCAATTATAGCTATTTTCTCGGCTTTAAGCATGAAATTTCCGTCGTGCCCAGGTTCATCGGGTCCCTTAATGTGAATGTAGAAGCAGTCGAAATCATCCAATATGTCCAATAGTCTCTCAGCTCTAATTAAGCAGTCATGCACTAGATCGCCTGAGGGAGGTGGAAGCTCAATGGGATGCATGCCGGCGAGCCTCGCAATCCCCCTCTCAACCGGCATATCCGCTAGACATGCAAACTTAACCCCATACTTCTCATTTATATTGAAGAATTTTGGCAGAGCGTTTCCAGCGTCACGAGTCAATATTATGTTAGCCTTAAGCTTGCCTTCAGCCTCCCGCCTCTTATTCACTTCATGATTCTCTAAAACCTCATGGCTTTTCTGAACAAACTCGTTCACAAGCCTAGCCGAGATCCTAGCAGCCTCGCTGTCTTCAAGGGGGACGCAGTCCTCCAGAATCATTTTCACATCAGCTTTAGCGACGCCTAATCCGGCGACCCTCTCATAGGCTGGGTCAGTATTTGAGATTTTAGCTGAAAGTGGACCCGCCTTGCTCCTTATGATTAGAACCCCTCTGTGACCTATAGTGTTCTTAAATTCGAAGCTTGCCGGGTAAGACTCAAGTTTAACTAGGCTATTAATAGCCTTAGCTAGCTCGGAGGCTTCGCTGGAAGTCAGGTTTCTTCCAGCTCTGCGGTCAATTATGCGTTTACCTTCGCCTAGGGTCGCAAAATTACATCTTAAAGCTAAGTCACCGTCCCTCATGTCTAAGCCAGCGCCGTAGGCCTCAAGAGGGCCTCTTCCAACATGATATTTGTAGGGGTCGTAGCCTAGAATCGATATGACGGCTACATCGCTTTCAGGCGCAACTCCCCTTCCAACCGTGTACATTAATCCAAGTTTCCCCCTGCCCGCCAGGAAATCCATTTTCGGGGTTTCAGCGAACTCTAGAGGCGTCTGGTTTCCTAGCTCCTCAATCGGCAGATCACCCATACCGTCTATAACCACATAGATTAGCTTCAATATTCCCAACTCCAATAATTTAATGCTCCTATAAAGGAAGGGAGACACGCAATATTAAAGTTTTTAAGATCTGGATGCACCTTTTAGTTTGTCTGAGGTGTAAAACCTAATGAAACTTAAGGCCAAGCTTCTTGATCTAGAGGCTGGGGGAAAATTTATAGTTGTGTTAAACCGCGAGGATGCCGCCGACCTAGGTGTTTCCGGCTTAAGCCGCGTTAAAATTTCAAGCAGAGGCAGAGAGGTAACAGCCATAGTTAATGTGGCGGCAAAAAGCATTACAGAGGGCTACATTGGCGTGTACGATGAAGTTAAAAGGTTTCTAAACATGAGGGATGGAGAGGAGGTTGAGGTTGAAGCAGCCCATTTCCCGCTATCCGTATACCACATAAGGAATAAGCTGAACGGTAAAAAATTAACTTACGAGGAGATCCTTGAGATAGTTAGGGACGTTGTCAATGGAAATTTAAGCGAGATCGAAATAGCCTCATTTGTAACAGCCTTACATGCATTTGGGCTAGACTTAGATGAAGCAACAAGCCTATCAATGGCCATGGTTGAAACCGGAAGCAAACTAGACCTCAAAAAACCTCTCATAGTTGATAAGCATTCTATAGGCGGCGTTCCAGGCGACAAAACCACTCTTCTCGTAGTCCCAATAATCGCGGCTTCAGGACTAACAATACCAAAGTCTTCATCCAGATCAATAACGTCGGCAGCTGGAACCGCCGATAGAGCTGAGGTTCTAATGCCGGTAAGCCTAAAGATAGAGGAAATGCGTGAGGTTGTTGAAAAAACTAACGGCTGCATAGTCTGGGGTGGAACACTAGACTTGGCTCCGGCAGACGACATATTCATCAGAGTTGAGCATCCACTCTCCATAGATCCATTACTTCTACCCTCAATAATGAGCAAAAAGAAAGCTGTCGGCGCAAACCTCCTAGTCATCGACATACCAACCGGCAGGGGAACAAAAATAAAAACCATCGGCGAAGCCGATCTACTGGCTAAAGACTTCATTGAGCTCGGCCGCCGACTGGGAATCAAAGTTCAGTGCGCAGTAACCTACGGTGAGCAGCCAGTGGGCTACGCGATCGGCCCGGCGCTTGAAGCGCGGGAGGCTCTGAACACGATAATGGGTAAAAGCCGATCATATGATTTGATGGATAAGGCGGCTCACATAGCTGGCATACTCCTCGAGATGAGCGGGAAGGCTAATGGAAACGGCAGCGAAATAGCCTTAGAGATTCTAAGGTCGGGGAAGGCTGAAGAGAAACTCCGTGAGATCATAGGGGCTCAAGGCGGGGATCCAAAGGTTACGCCGGATGACATAGCGTTAGGTTCAGAAAGGTTTACCATACGCTCAAGGAAGAATGGAGCCGTACTATGGATAGATAATGCGTCAATTGTTGAGGCAGCTAGGCTTGCCGGCGCGCCAAAAGATAAGGGGGCGGGAGTTCTACTACATAAGAAGATAGGGGACAAGGTTTCTGAGAATGAACCCTTAGTGACCATTTTCGCTGAAAGAGCTGGAAAGCTTGATAGAGCCATAAAAGTCTTTGAGGAATTACCGGTTATAGGCGTAGGCAGTAGAATGGAGATGCTTATCCACGAGGTTAAAGAAAGACCCGTAACGAAGAGAACCTTCGTACTAGAACGCTAAGATCAATAGCCTTCTCTCTTTTACATCGAATACTAGTTCATCCTCTTTGGAAACACAATCCCAAAACAGCATTAAAGTATAAATATTTCTTCTCTTTCTTTTTCTGGTTTGTTCAGGTGGATGAAGCGATGGAAGAATTCTTTAGAGTGGCTCTCGAGCTTATTGAGGCAAGTGAGAAACATGAGGTCTATAGGGGTGAAGAATGCATAAACCTAATAGCAAGCGAGGGACTGAAGTCTCCAGCCGTTAAAGAGATGCTTAAATTAGCGATGGATTTGGAGTGCAGATACGCTGAAGGCGAAAATGATCTGGAGGGACACGTAAAGAAGAGATATTATCAGGGGCAGAAGTATATTTCTGTTATTGAAGACTGCGTCACAGACCTAATGAAAATGCTTTTTAAGTGTAGCTGGGCTGACGTCCGCCTGGTTTCCGGAACCCATGCAAATCTCGCAGCATTCAAAGGCCTATCTCTAGCAACCAAAAACCGGAAAATGGTTGTCACGCCGTTAAGCGCAGGCGCCCACATATCTCACGATTACACTGGTTTAGCTGGCAGAGTTTTAGGGCTGGAAAATATAGATCACGCCTACGACATCAAAAAAATGAATATAGACCCCGACAAATCCGCTCAAATAATCAGAGCCGCTAAACCGGGCATAGTTACATTTGGCGGAAGCCTATTTCTGTTCCCCCACCCAATCAAAGAGCTAAAGGACATAGCCCATGAGGTTGGCGCATACATAGTTTATGACGCAGCCCACGTTTTAGGGCTCATAGCTGGAGGAGTGTTCCAGGATCCGCTTAGGGAGGGAGCGGACTTCATAACCTCATCAACCCACAAGACTTTTCCGGGTCCTCAGGGAGGCGTAATATTAGCTGACATGAAGGATGAACGCATGAAGAAGGCTATAAAGAATGTTCAGTTCGCAATATTCCCGCTTAGCACCTCAAACACCCACCTCGGTAGGTTGCCGGCGACTGGCATAGCCGCCCTAGAACTCAAGATTTTCGGCGAAGCCTTAGCTAGGCGAATCGTTAGAAATGCGCGGGCTGCTGGACAATACTTATATGAGAATGGCTTAAAGGTTCTAGGCGAACAATATGGCTTCACCGAATCCCATCAGCTAGCGGTCGACGTCAGCGATTACGGCGGCGGTAAAAGGGTTGCTGAGGATCTGGAGAGAGCAAACATTATTTTGAATAGGAATCTTCTACCCTACGATGACCAGAACAACCGTGAGAACCCGTCGGGCATAAGGATAGGCTTCCAAGATGTGACTAGAAGAGGATTCGATGAAAGCGACATAAAGTATCTCTGCGATCTAATGTTAGACGTGATAAAATATAGGCGGAAACCTGAAGAAGTGAAGAAGGAAGTAATCGCCCTAAGAAAAGAACATAGCGAAATTAAGTATGGTTTCCAGAGCCTAGAGGAAGCCATAGAATATCTGCAGAGAAATCTAAAGGGGAACTAACAAAAAATTCTTTAGTTCACAATTTTCAGGTTTTATCGGATTTTATTACTTTTGGAATCAGATTTGATCGGAGAGCGTGATCAGCCAGCACGAAGGCTAAGCAGGCCTCCACAACCGGAACAGCTCTTGGAACAATACATGGATCATGCCTACCAGCTATTTCTATATCCTCCTCCCTCATGATTTCCAAATTAACTGTTCTCTGCTTTTTGGCTATTGAGGGAGTTGGCTTAAATGCTACCCTAACCTTTATTGGCATGCCATTTGAGATTCCACCTAGAATTCCGCCAGCATTATTCGTTGTTGTTACCACCCTTCCATCTCTAATAGCATACTGGTCGTTGGCTTCTGAGCCTTTCATCGACGCAACTCGGAAGCCTGCTCCAAACTCAACGCCTCTAACGGCTGGAATATTGAAGAGCATCTTCGCAATGTCTGAGTCTAGGGAATCGAATACTGGTTCACCTAAGCCTACTGGAACATTTAGGGCTATGCCCTCAACGATGCCTCCTACGCTGTCCCCTTCCTTAGATGCTCTCAAAATCTCCTCCATCATCTTTTCAGCTAATTCTGGAACTGCGCATCTAACTGGATTTGAGTAAGTATTCCTGCGAATATCCTCATAAGATACTTTGTTTTCAACCCTTATGTTTCCAACCTGCACCGTATGCGCCAAAACCTCAACCCCAATCAAACTGAGAAGCTTCTTAGCGATGGCCCCGGCCATAACGTAGGCCGCCGTTATTCTCCCAGAGAACCTTCCGCCTCCACGCGGATCATTATATCCACCATACTTAATTTTAGCCGTATAATCTGCATGTCCAGGCCGAGGCTTAACCATTACAGTTTCATAGGGCTTAGATTTAACGTCCCTATTTCGGACAATCATGCATATTGGCGCGCCAGTCGTATAACCCTTATAGACCCCTGAGACTATTTCAACCCTGTCTTCCTCTCTTCTAGGGGTACTTATATCCGTGAAACCCGGTCTCCTTTTATTGAGCTCGATCTGAATGTCTTCCTCCTTAAGCGGTAAACCCGCTGGGCACCCGTCGATTATTGCCCCTATAAGCGCGCCGTGGCTTTCACCGAAGCATGTGAAAACTAAAGCTTTACCTATCGAGTTTCCGTTCAAGAACTTCTACTCCTAATAAGCGCATATCCCTAACAAAATTTGGATAAGACTTATTTATACATTCAGCATCGTGAACAATCGTTTCTCCACTCGCCTTTAGGGCGGCGACCGCGCAAGCCATAGCTATCCGGTGGTCTCCATGAGGATCTATTTCAGCCCCGCGAAGAGCTCTTCCACCATAAATGATCAAGCGGTTGTCCGAATATCTTATGTCGGCGCCCATCTTAGATAGCTCACTGGATAAAGACTCAATTCTATCAGACTCCTTGAATCTCAGTCTCCTAATGCCCTGAATCACCGATTTCCCATCAGCCATGCACGCTAATACGGCGCATACTGGAACTAAATCCGGATTATCCCTCATATCGATCTTGAAGGGCTTTAGCTTTTCATCCGCACCCTTAACTTCAACAAAATTCTCGCCAACATTAATGTGGGCTCCAACCTCACCAAGTATTTTAACTATGATTCGGTCACCTTGAAGACTATTTTTCATAAGATTTTCAATTTTTATATGCGAGTTGGTTATGGTTGCAGCTGCCAACAGGAATGCTGCTGACGAGTAATCACCCTCAATTAGATGGCTGCATGGCTTATACTTTTGTCTGCATGGCACATGAAAAATGTTGGGGGAAGACTCAACTTTTATTCCATGCTTTCGAATAACGTCGATTGTTATGTTCACGTATGGCTTAGATTCAAGCGGCGTTGAAAGGATTATCTCCGTATCATCATCAGCCATTGGAGTAGCGAAAAGTATGCCTGAAATAAATTGGGAGCTAACATCACCCCTAATAGATGCTTTCCCCCCTTTTATTCCGCCGCCAAAAACAATTATCGGTGGACATCCGTTCATGCGCGTCGAATAGCACCTAACCCCCAGCTGATTTAAAGCCTCAAGAAGGGGGCCCATAGGCCTTCTCCTAAGGCTTTCTCCACCGGTTAAAACAGCTATTCCATCAGCCAGCGCGCACACAGGCGTGATAAACCTTAATGTTGAACCGGAGTTTCCGCAGTCTATTACGTTTTCCGGAGTTTTAGGTTTGGGGAAACCTAAGATTCTTAAAGTGTTATCTGAAAGCCTTTTTATTTCAGCCCCAAGCATACGGCATGCGCTGATGGTTGCTAGCGTGTCATCGCAGATTAATGCGTTACGTATTTCCGATACGCCCTCTGAGAGAGCTGACGCTATAATAGCTCGATGAGTATGCGCCTTTGAAGGCGGCGCCCTAATCGAACCTGAGAGGGAACATCCATCTTTAATTATTAAATCTAGCAATCTTATTCACACATGCAAATGGTAATTTTAGTTATTTTTAGGATTATAGTTGGTCACAGCACGTGGGCTTTCTCGCGATTGATTTCAGCTTCAATTAGCTCGCCCTTATACTTTGCCCAAGCATCACGTATATCATTGATCCTATCTCTTGGAGCAACCGCGGCTACTGCTGGACCTTTACCAGATAAGCCGGCTGCTATGGCTCCCGCGGCTAACGCTTCCATAGCAATGTTAACATCATAGCCCAAAGTAGCAGAGTATATAAGTCCATTAAGGGTCATGGCGTGCCAGTAATCTCCCAGCAGAGCCATTTTATGTATGGTTTTAACTTCGTCCGCTATTATCTTCATTCGATTAACATTAGATTTTGAAGTGTAAGATTTTTTTGGGGGAATGTAAACTAGGACAGCATAGTCCTCCTTGGGCTGAAATTGCTTCAGAATCCTTCTTTTGTAGTTGTCTGTTATCACTATGTTTCCAAAGTAGGAGGCGCATGCATCGTCGAAGGCCCCTGTCACAGTTACGTTAGCCTCAATTGAGGCGTCAACCCCCATGTTAACGGCTGTTAAATCATCAACCTTCTCACCTAACGCTGAGAGAGTTGCAAGCGTAAGCGCATTTGCCGCCGCACTGCTACTTTTAAGTCCACGAGCAATCGGTATGTTGGATTGGGTTTCAACATATGCTCCATACTGATCCTCAAGTTTAAAGCGTCTTAAAACCCGTTTAACAACCTTCTCAATTAACACCGTGCTTTCTGAGGGATCAGAAAGAATTTTACCTTCGATCTTCCCCGGCTCATCTGTGAGCTTAACCGTGGCTTCGGTTCTTAAATTTATGCTTAAGGCCGCTCCTAAACCGCATGATATGGCGTTGATTATTGTGACCGCGCCGTAGGCTACGGCCCGCCCAATCTGAGGCAAATCTCACGTTCCTCCCGAAACTTTAAACTTTCACTTTTATATGCTATTTTCCTTCGTTTTCTCTTATCTTTCTTAGGGCGGCTTCCCGCATAACCTCTATAGGCGCCTTCACACCAGTCCATATTTCAAAGGAGACTGCCCCCTGATGAATAAGCATGGATAAGCCGTCAACTGTTTTGGCGCCTACTGAACGCGCCTCCCTAAGTAGCCTAGTTTCAAGCGGATCATAAACTATATCGAAAACTGTTAGGTTTCGGCTTAGAAGATCGCGTTTAACCGGTGTGTAAGCGTCATTAGGCTTCATGCCAACGGAAGTCGCGTTAATGAGTATGTCTGCATCCTTCAGCTCCCTCCTCAGATTCCCATCAATAAGTCTAAGCGCTCTAACATTCACTCCTCCACCCAAAACCTCACGTATATTGTTTGCTAGGCTTACAGCCTTCTCCAGGGTTCTGTTGAGTATTATGAGTTCACGTGCATGCTCAGCAAGCGTGAAACATATGGATCTGGAGGCTCCGCCAGCACCTAGAACCACAACCTTTTTACCTGAGGGGTCGGATCCAGCATGCTTTAGGGCATTTAATGCCCCTATGCCATCCGTTGTATAACCGATGAGCCTACCATTCTCGTTGAGAACCGTGTTCACGGAGCCTATTCTCTCAGCTGTTTCATCCAGCTCATCAAGATACTTGACTATGCTGATTTTATGGGGCATCGTAACATTTAACCCGTAGATACCTAGCCCCCTAACTCCAGCAATTGCATCCTTAAGCTGATCCGCCTGAACATTAAACGCTACGTAGATGTAATCCAAGTTGAGATGCTGGAATGCAGCGTTCTGGATTGTTGGGCTCAGCGAATGCTCCACTGGATCGCCGATTAAGGCGCAAACCCTAGTTTTTCCAGACACATTCACGATCAGACACCTAGCCTCCCATATATTTCCCTTAACTCCCCTATAGTTATTTGTCCAGGCGCAGTTTCCAAACCGGTTTCGAGAGATGCGAAAGTAAATGATGCACCGAAAATTGGCGAAAGAACTCTTGAGAGCAGACCATATCTTCCCATGGCGAAGCATACTAGATCGCTGCTTTTGCAGGCTTCATAAGTGAATATTAGGCAGTTAATGCTGTCTGCTAGGCTATTTGCCATGGTGACAAGTTTACATACATCGGCTCCAGCTTCAACCTCCGCCTTAAAAATTTTATTCATCTCATCAAGCGGCGGCGTTAGATCAAAATTGTGAAAGGAAACTATGATTTTCGCCCCCCGCTTTCTAACAGCCTCAATGAAATCACTTAGTTTCTGAGTGGTTAATTCTATGTCTACGTATGTAAAACCGGATTCAGCAGCCTTAATTAGTGTTTTCAACCTTTGTTCCTCGCTTAGCTTCCATTCACCGCCTTGACTGATATGCCTATTAGTCGCTATCAGCGGCACAGAGGAGCGCTCAGCAATATTTTTCAAGCCATTCAGGATGTTAGGGGCGTCTGAACCCATGTAATCTAAGCGCACTTCGATTAGATCCGCACCGCTCCTCTCAGCTTTATCCATCATAGCGAGAACATTAGAGAGGTTTCTAGCAGGTATGGAAACGCAGATTTTCGCCTTCACTTTTCAGCCGCTCTAGCTACTTAAACACTTTAGGATTCTAAGAAAGATTTTGCTCCCTTCAATCTTATAAGCATTAAAAATTTAATCAGCTAACCAAGAACTCATCAGTCGATTTAAACCTGATTTAGCAGTTATAGGCCATGACAACGAAAAGATTTATATGGTAAAAATATAGCCTATTTTGAGTGGTGTAAAGGGTGCTGGGGGATCGCGTTCATAAGAGGAGATTGCGTTCATCACTAATTCATTTATTATTCCGTCATTAAGTTCAAGATTCACATTCCCTCTCATTGAATATTTAAATCGACAATTCCCTTACTTCTTCCCCAAATGTTCTAAGCTATTAAGGTCAAATGTTAATGTTTTAATTTCCGGATGGTGAAACCCTATGAGTAAGGTTAGTTTCGTCATACCTAAGGGGCACCTAGCGGAGGGAACCTTCAGAATACTAGAGCGGGCTGGATACATGATATCGAGTGGAGAACGCACCTACAGGCCGTCAATTAATGATCCAAAGATCGAGTTGAAGATTCTTAGGCCGCAGGAGATCCCCATATTTGTCAGCGAGGGACTTCACGACTTAGGTATAACTGGACTTGACTGGCTGCGTGAAACACGTGTAGATAACGTTGAGGTTCTATTGAACCTTGAGTATGCTAAGGTTAAGCTAGTTTTAGCTGTTCCGAAGGCTTGGGCTAACATAGAGAGTCTTTCTGATCTGCTGATGGAATTTAACTGTAAGAATAAAACTCTAAGGATATCAACGGAGTACCTTAATGTTTCAGCTGAATATTTGATGAAAAACCCAATTTATAAGCAGCTTTACGGCGAAAAAGAGCCTTTAGTTGTCACCCCATGGTGGAAGAAGGGGGAAAACAGCAAAGTTACTTTATATCTCTCCTTCGGGGCAACTGAGGCTAAGCCTCCCGAGAACGCTGACGCCATAATAGATGTTATGGAGACGGGAGAGTCCCTAGAGCAAAATAATCTGAAGCCCATTGAAGTTTTAATGGAGTCAACGGCCATACTCATAGCAAATAGGGACTCACTAAGGAATCCGGGGAAAAGAGAGAAAATATATGATATACTAACGCTTCTGAGAGGCGTCGTTGATGGGAGAAAGAAGCTCCACATATTCGTAAACGTGCATAAAGATAATCTATCTAACCTGCTAAGGAGTCTTCCAGCCCTAAAGAAACCGACTATTGCGCCCCTATCAGATAGAAACTGGTACTCAGTTAATACGGTAATAGACAAAAACCAATTCCTGGAAATCCTCCCAGCGTTAAGGAAACTGGCCCAAGGGCTAGTTGTTTACGAGCCGAGGCAGGTTCTCCCCCTAGAGGAGATAACTTCCAGCGAGAGGGAAGCAGAAGTTGCCGATAAAAATGCTGAGGATAAATGAAGCACGAAAGCTAGCCCTGAAAGACAGGTGGCCTAGAAAAAGACGGCTAGATGAAAAACTACTAGCGTACGTCAGGGAGATAGTTGAGAAAGTTAAAAATGGGGGAGATGCAGCTCTCATAAATTTAACCGCAAAGTTTGACGGCGTTGAACTCAAAGCTGAACAGCTTAAAGTGAGTCGAGAGGAGATCAAGGACGCCTACAAAAGAGTGAGCGATAAGCAGCTATCAGCCTTAAAACTTGCAAAGGATAGGGTTGAAAGGTTTGAGAGAAGAATTCTGGCGCAGATAGGCTTCGAATATGAGGATGAATTAGGTGTGAAAATACGCTGGGAGCATCGTCCAATCAGAAGCGTCGGATGCTATATTCCAGGCGGAGAAGCAGCATACCCGAGCACGGTGGTAATGACGGTTGTGCCGGCGAAGGTGGCTGGAGTATCCAGAGTGGTTGTTTGCTCGCCTCCAAAGAAAAATGGGGAGATCAACCCTTTAACTCTTGTAGCCGCAGACCTATGCGGGGTTGATGAATTCTATAGGGTTGGAGGAGCGCAGGCCATAGCGGCCCTAGCGTATGGAACCGAAACAATAAGTCCAGTTGATAAGATAGTTGGCCCCGGCAACAAATATGTTTTAGCGGCGAAAAGTATTGTTTCACGCGACGTGCCGATTGATCATCCAGCTGGACCAAGTGAAATAATGATATTAGCTGATGATGGGGCTAACCCAAATTATGTTGCATGGGACATGATAGCGCAAGCTGAACACAGCGCTGACAGCATAGCTATCTTAGTGACAGCCTCCATACATGTTGCTAGGCTGGTGCTCGAGAAAATCAAGCAGTTACTGAATACTATACCGAATGGAGAAAGAGTTAGAGTGGCCCTCGAAGGGAGGGGAGCAATATTGATCGCCGAGAACATGGATGAAGCCATAGGGTTTGTGAATGAATTTGCACCTGAGCATCTGGAGATTATCGCTAAAGGCGCTCATGAAATCGCTGAGCGGATAAATTCAGCGGGCATGATACTGATCGGCGATTACACCCCAGCCTCACTAAGCGATTACTCCTTAGGGACGAACCATGTCCTACCGACTGGAGGATTCGGGCGGGTTTACTCCTCTCTATCGGTTCTCAGCTTCATTAAGCACATAAATGTGGCTGAAGCCTCAAAGAAAGCCTTAAAAGAACTCTGGGATGGAATTAAGGTTTTAGCTGAAAGCGAAGGGTTGCCCAATCACGCATTATCCATAGGGGAGAGGCTTAAAAATGATTAGGAAAGAAAAGAGAGTGGTTAGGGAGATTATCTCGAAGGCGCAGAAGCTAGACAAGTATGATATAGGTGAAACAATTGAGGGGTTAGCTTCAAAGATCGGTAAGAAGCCATCTGAAATTTTAAAGCTGAATTCAAACGAGAACCTATTTATATCGCTGGATTTCCTAAGGAGACTTCTAAAGCAGGTTGCTGAGGAAGCTGACCCACGAATTTATCCCAGAGACGAATTTATGGAACTGAAGGAGTCCATAAGCGCATACCACAATATTCCGGCGAATGAAATAGTGATCGGCGCTGGAAGCGATCAGCTCATAGACCTAGTTTCCAGAATGTCTCTCGGGGAAGGTGATGAAGCGCTCTCGATTGCCCCAACATTCGTCATTTATGAGAGATGCGTGAAGCTTCAAGGCGCAACCTATAAGAGCATCCCCCTAAAAGATGATTTTTCTCTAAACCTAGAAAGTCTGCTCTCATCTATAACTTCTAAAACCAAAATCATTTTCCTCTGCTCACCAAATAATCCGACAGCAAACCAATTTAAGCGTGAGGATATTTTGCGGTTAGCTGAGGAATTCGACGGCATTGTCGCGGTGGATGAAGCCTACGCTGACTTCGCCGGTTCAACCCTAGTGAACAGGGTAGGTGAGCTTGAAAACCTAATAGTTTTTAGAACATTCTCTAAGGTTTTCGGTTTAGCTGGATTAAGGCTCGGCTACGCTGTGACAAATAAGATGCTGGCGGAAACCATAAATGAAAGGTTTCAGATGCCCTACTCCGTATCTCTGGTGGCTCTTAAAATAGCTACAAAAATGCTGGAGAACCTAGATTACGTAAGAGGGGTAATAGAGGAGATTAAGGCTGAGAGAACGAGAATGATTAGAGCGCTCAACCAGATAAGCGGCGTTAGAGCGTTCCCCTCAGAAACAAACTTTGTGCTTTTCCAAGTTAATAGGGATTCATCCTCGGTTTATAGGGATCTGTTGAGTAGGGGGGTTATAGTTAGGAACATAGGCCGCGTTTTAAAATTCAATAATTGTCTCAGGGTTACTGTTGCACCCACCCCCCTAGCAAATCGATTTCTAAGAGAGCTAAGGGAGGTTTTAAACGCTGAATCCTAACCCCAGAGAATACATTATACTAGATGTTAATTCTAAGAAGACATACGTTCGGAAAAACAGCATGAAGAGTTTGGGGATGGTTGACGCGGTTATATTTGACTGCGACGGCGTACTAATAGACATAAGAGGCTCCTACAACAGGGCTATATCAAAGGCTACTGCCTACATATTTGAGTGTTTAACTGGCTGTAAAATGCCAGATAGCCTGATTTCCGACGAGATCATATTCCTCTTTAGGAGGAGCGGAGGCTTCAACAATGATTGGGACACGGTTTACGGGATCCTAATGTTCATGCTATGCGAACTTCCGGAAAACATACAGAGGAAACTTAGAGAGACTATTAAGATGCTTCCACATGAGGAAAATGCTGTGAAACGACTCCTAATGGTTAAGGAAAGAATCAGAGCGAAACCAAATAAATCAGGCTTGAATTTCACAGGGGATTTGGCGGCTAGGC
Source organism: uncultured Candidatus Bathyarchaeia archaeon (assembly GCA_964637155.1). Classification (GTDB taxonomy): domain Archaea; phylum Thermoproteota; class Bathyarchaeia; order Bathyarchaeales; family DTEX01; genus DTEX01. The sequence continues at coordinate 6,369 of CAZWWD010000018.1, read as the reverse complement.
TTAAGGATTTCACCAGCCAACTAGATGAAACCGGCGTAGCCTCAGTTGATAGAGCTTTATTGAATTCCAAAAGAACCGTACGGGATTTCTACATTCTAATGAAAAAATTTCTTCAGGGCTCCGGAAAGGTTGGCGGGAGCATAATTGGAACGGTTGTTGAGGAGATATTTTGTGGGCCTAGGCTCTTTGAGGAGATTTACGGCGTTAAACCGGCAATCTATAAGGGGCGGGGGCTGATCGAAAATGGACGGCCAATACTTAAACGTGAAACCTTAAAACGTTTATCTTTAATCCTGGGAGATAGAAGGCTGGGCGTGGCCTCCGGAAGCAAATTCAAATCAGCCGAATACATTCTACAGGATCTCTTAGCAGCATTCAATCCCAAAGCCCTAGTTTTCTTAGATAGAATTGAAGAAGCTGAGAGAAAATATGCTGAAAGTGGATTAAAGGTCAATTTTAAAAAGCCGAATCCATTCTCGCTGCTTGAGGCAGCTAAGGCTTTAGAACCATTTAGGTTTATACTTTATGTTGGAGATTCCATCGAAGATGTCATCATGGTTAATAAAGTGAGGGAGACCGACCGGAGATTTCTATCCGCCGGGGTTTATGAGCATACAGATATGAGGGAGGAAGCCTTAAGGGAATTCCTTAAGTATGGATGCGACCTTATCTTACCATCTGTTAATGAGATTCCAGATGTGATTGAATCTATTAGAGGTGGAAGAGTTGAGGGAGGCTGAATACTACAGGAAAACGGCTGAAACCGAGATCAAAGTTAAAGTTAAACTTGACGGCGCTGGATTAGCAGACGTTCACACAGGAATATCTTTTATGGATCACATGCTTAGGTCATTAGCCACCCACAGTCTAATCGACATATTTGTTGAGGCTTCAGGAGATCTGAAACACCACGTTATTGAGGACGTAGCCATATGTCTGGGTGAAGCAATAAGGAAGGCTCTCGGCGACGCATCGGGCATCAGAAGATTTGGCTACGCAATTGTCCCAATGGATTGCTCCCTTGCCTTTGCAGCCATAGATCTCTCCAATAGGCCTTATCCGAAAATCGATTTGAAGCTCAAGAATAAGCGTGTTGAGGATGCGCTGCCCGAGGACATATATCATTTCCTTGAGACTTTAGCGAACTCTCTACGCGCGAACATTCATCTTTGGGTTCAATATGGCTTAAACGACCACCATAAAGTTGAGGCGGCATTTAAGGCTTTAGCCCTATCCCTAAGACAAGCGGTTTCAGTGGATCCCGCCAGAAGAGGCGCTCCCAGCGCGAAGGGGGTTCTCTAATGCCCAAAGTCGCCGTAATAGATTATGGGGTTGGAAACCTCTTCAGCATAAAATGCTCATTTGAGAGAGCTGGCTTAAGCGTAGATTTATGTTCAGAAGCCAAGCGTTTAAGGGATGCGGACGCCCTAGTTATTCCAGGCGTCGGCAACTTTAAGGCTGGAGCGGAAAACATAGAGAAAATTAGGGTTGATTTAATGGATTTAATCAGGGAGGGGAAACCGGTTTTAGGGATCTGCCTAGGCATGCAACTGCTCTTTGAGGAAAGCGACGAAAGCCCTAATGTAAGGGGACTAAATCTGCTGGAGGGCAGGGTTGTTAGGTTGCCTGGGAACGTTAAGATCCCTCATATGGGCTGGAACACCCTAAAGATTGTTAGATCAACGGTTCTTCTCGACGGAATAAGTGAAGAAGACTACTTTTATTTTGTTCACAGCTACTACGTAGCTCCAAGAAGGAAAAATATTGTTATGGCTGAAACCGAGTATGGCGTTAGATTCACATCGGTTGTGATGCAAAATAACATATTTGGCGTCCAATTTCATCCAGAAAAATCGGGGAAACCTGGAGAGAGGATCATCGGAAACTTTGCGAATCTGATTAGACGCTAAATTAATTTTTCGGTGGCGGAGTTTTCATGTATGTGATACCTGCGGTTGACATAATGGGCGGGAGGGTTGTTAGACTTTTAAGGGGGGATCCTAAGCTAGCGAAATCATATGAACATTTAGGGGATCCTATTGAACTTGCAAAGAGATGGGAGTCTGATGGAGCGCAGATAATTCACGTAATTGATCTAGACGCAACCCTAGGATCCGGCGAAAACTTAGAGACTATAATTCGGATAATTCAATCCGTTAGGGTTCCAGTTCAAGTTGGAGGGGGAATAAGAAGTTTAGAAAGAGCTGAACGGCTAATTAACGCCGGCGCCGGAAGAATAATATTAGGTTCACTTGCATTTAAAAGCCCTGAATCCGTCAGATTTCTCCTAAAGAAGTTTGGGCAGGAGAAAATAGTTGTAGCCTTAGATCACCTAAAGGGAAAAGTTATGGTTGATGGCTGGAGGAAATCTACATACAAGAATCTTGAGGAAGCCGCTGAAATGTTTTCGGCCATGGGAGTTAAATTCTTTCTGGTGACAGCTATTCAGCGGGATGGAACCATGAGTGGACCGGACGTTGAAAACCTTTCTAGAGTTGTAGGGCTTGGCGTTAATGTGATAGCTTCCGGAGGCATAAGAAGCCTAAAGGACATAGAGGCTCTGAGGAAGCTTGGGGTTTACGGGGTGGTTGTCGGCAGAGCACTGTATGAGGGGCGGATCAGCCTTAAGGAAGCCTTAAAAATCGCCTCAAATAAAATGGTTAGGTGAGGGATAAAATTAAATGGTTTTAGCTAAGCGGATAATCCCGTGTCTAGATGTCGACCATGGAAGGGTTGTTAAGGGAATAAACTTTGTTAATCTCCGGGATGCTGGCGACCCGGTTGAGCTTGCAAGACGCTATAGTGATGAGGGGGCTGATGAACTCGTCTTTCTGGACATAACGGCCTCTCCGGAGAAAAGAAGTATACTTAAGGATGTCGTTAAGTCAGTTGCCGCCGAAATAAACATACCCTTCACGGTTGGAGGCGGAATAAGAAGCGTTGAAGACGCTCATATAATCCTGTGCAGCGGCGCCGACAAAGTATCCGTTAACACCGCCGCCGTTGAAAGGCCGGAGCTAATTAGGGAGCTCGCCGAAACATTCGGCTCCCAATGCGTTGTTTTAGCAATAGACGCAAAGAGAAAATACGAGGAAAGGGCGGATAAAACCTTAGTGGAGACCCCTGAGGGATTATGCTGGTTTGAAGTTTACATCTATGGTGGGCGCAAGCCAACTGGAATCGATGCGCTCAAATGGGCTGTTAGGGGAGCTGAGCTCGGCGCAGGCGAAATACTGCTAACGTCGATGGATAAAGACGGAACGGAGAGTGGATACGACATCGAACTAACCAGGAGCATCGCTGAGCGCGTTAACATACCTGTTATAGCGAGCGGAGGAGCCGGTAAACCTGAACATTTCCTTGAAGTCTTCAATCTGGGCAAGGCTGACGCGGCTCTAGCGGCCTCGGTCTTCCATTACAGTAAATATCCCATACGAGTGATTAAGCGGTTTCTGCGCGAGAGGGGGGTCCCTGTTAGGCTATGAAAAGCTTGAAAACCGTAAGCATAGATGAACTGGATTTTGAGAAGTGCGGTGGACTATTACCGGTTGTTGTGCAGGAGTATGGCTCCGGGAAAGTGTTAACATTAGCCTATGTGAATAGGGAGGCAATAGAGAAAACAATTGAAACCGGGTATGCGCATTTCTATAGGCGCTCTCACGGCAGAGTGATGAAGAAGGGTGAAACCTCCGGAAACGTTCAGGAAATTGTGGACATACTTGTAGACTGCGACCGCGACGCATTGCTTTATATTGTTAAGAAGAGGGGGCCAGCATGCCATCTTGGGGAGGAAACATGCTTCCACAACAAATTAAAAAGGTAGGTAAGGTTGAATTTATAGACGCCGGAAAACTGCTTCTCCTACGGCTTTATTCTTCTATTTTTCACGATGTTAACTAGCTTGCAGAAGTGGCAGGATGCTCCCTCAAGAGATGTTGGCATTCCGCAGGTAACACACTCGTAGATCTTATCCTCCTTATCTTCACATGCTTTTTCGAGAAGCGGAAGTATTCTCTTGTAGTGGGATCTTAAGAATTGATGTTTAAAGTTGGGGATTTTCTCGGTTATCATGTTTAATAGCTCCTTTCTCCTCAGCATTCTGGAGCCTCTGGAAAACTGGCACTCAACGGTTCTTGTAGGAAGATTTCTATATCCAGCATATAGGAGGCACTCCATATCCGTTAGCTTTATGAGAGGCTTTATTTTCGGCACAAGCTTCGGATGGGTTCTAGGTAGAAAGGGTTTCAGCCTTAACAATGACACGACGTTTCCTTCCAAGTAGAAATTGAAGAGAGCCTCAACCGTATCATCCAAGTTATGTCCGGTTGCAACCTTAGTTAAACCTAGATCATATGCAATCTTATTGAACAAGTATCGTTTTATTGCTCCGCATGCCGAACATATTTTTCTACCATAAATTGTGGATTTAAAGTCCCCTATTTTAAACCCCAACTCCTTTTCTAGACTGTAAACAACAAGCTCCCTATCAAGCATCTTAGCGAGGGCTTCAACCTTCTCTAGACAATGCTGGGAGTATTCAGGTACGCCTAAATCTATATATATTAGGGTCATGTCGAGCTTCCCGAAAAGGGAATTTAGAATGTATGCTAGGGTTGAGCTGTCCTTTCCACCTGAAACGGCTACTCCAATCCTATCGTTTTTGGAGAGCATCCTATAGGCGTCTACAGTACGTTTCACCTTTCTTTCCGTTAGAAGCATGAAGCAGTCGGGGCAGAGACTAAGGTTTGAGTGAGGCAAATATATTTCAGCCTTATTCTTTAGGCATCTTCTACACTTAACTACCACCCATCCACCCTCATTAATAGCACATTCAACTAGCTTGCTTCAAACTTAAACATTTCTCTACGCAAGTAATTTTTCGCTTCACAGTTAAAGATTTCCCTTTTAAGGAAAAATGTTTCTGTTAACCCGCAATTTCCAGTCATTTAGAAGAATTATTTCAAACCGGATGAAACGGTTTGAAATGTGGCGTTTCACAGTGTTCCTTATCTTCATCCACCACACAAAATTTATAATGAAGATAGCAAGAAGCTAGGTTTCCGCTGGGAGATGGAGGAGAATGGTGCACAGCTTTATCTCCTCTAATAGAGGAAAGAAGAGAAGAGTTAGATGCCCGGAGTGCGGGCAAATCATGCGTCTAGTTAAGCCCGAAAGTGGACGCTACGAGTGCACAAACCCAAAATGTAAAGTGATCGAAGTGAAATTTTCCCAATACCTTGTGCCTTTAAGGATTAAAAGGGAACCAATCTTAATTGAAGACCGCCAGCCTAGTTAAGCCGAGGAAATAGAGAACGCTAAAAACATTTTGACGCCTCCTGAAGTGGGAAACAATTCAGCTCAAACCTCCTCTATATGAACCCTTATTTTTCCATCGACTATTTGCCCGGTTAGGAGCTGCCCGCTTCTAAGCGGCTTCCAATAGTCCTCAACATTCGTTTTCTCTGAGACCACTATTAGCTTTTCAGAGTCCAGAACATAGGACATCTGAAGCGCCGGTTGATCTTTATAGCATAAGGATTTCACTTTACCGTCTCTCTCCTCATCATACTTGCAGTACGCATATAGTTTTTCCCCGTCGCTGAAAATCATGTTCAAGCCAATGTAGGGTCTATCTTTGTCTGGATGTTTTCCGCGGCTCTCGTCCCAAACTCTTAGTAGATTTTTCTGGAAGTTCTTTAGTGCCTGCGGGAGGCTTCTTCCCTCAGATAGCTCTTTCACTATATGCCAGAAATATACCTCACTGTCATTTAAGCCTCTTATTTTAAGCTTCCAGCTGCCAAGTATGGCCGCCATTTCGTCGGGGATTGTTATAACGCCGTTGTGAGCGAACAGATAGCTCCCGTAGCCAAAGGGCTGCGAATTTTCTATCGAAATAATCTTCTCTCTTGGCAAACCCCTCGGATTACTCGCCCGCCTAATATGGGCTACAGCTATCAGTGAATTAAGATTCCTCACAACCACCTTAAACCTTTCATACTCCTCGTAAATAGGCTTCTCGCTCTTCACAATTCTTGAGAAGCCATTAACGTAGAAACCTACACCCCATCCATCCCCCTGCAACTTAGAACGATCAATCCTACTCTGAATATAAAGCGAACAGGGATCCTCAAGCAAATACTTTGAAAAAATAGAGAAATTAAGCGACAAACCACCAAACAGACGGCACATAGCCATCAACCTCCCAAGGGCTTCGTCAGATACCTTAACGATAAAGAACAACCAGCAAATAACTTTAACCCAATAAAATCCTCAGCTTCAATCCTTCCCTATAAATCTGGGGGGAGGAAGTCATCTAATAACTGAAAAAATGCGCAAAAATCAACCTTAAATCCATCTTTATGAGATTCT
>CAZWWD010000017.1:0-20926 GCA_964637155.1 uncultured Candidatus Bathyarchaeia archaeon | reverse complement strand
CGCTATCCGAAATTACGATTAATTTGCCTTTAAGAGCCCAGCAGTTAATCTTAATGAAAACATTTGTTCCGGAAATCTCTTGATTAACACTAATCTGCATATTTGAATATGTGGTTTGATTTAACGAGTATTGCGCTGAAAAAATTGTATCTTCAAGAAAAACATCATTAACTTTAATCAGTATATAGTTGTCTGATAAAGTTAACCCTGTTAGTAATGGAGATTTAAATAGGTTTACTCCAGAAAATTTTCCAAGATAAACCTTGATTTTACCGAATTCATCACTTATATGCGGTCCTTTTTCGATACTTCCCCATTTAGTAAGAATTTTAATTGATATTGAAACGTTACTAATGGGAAAGTCTGTCTCATATTCTCTTAAATGCAATATCAGCCAAACATCAATAGATTCTTCATTAGTTTTATCATATCCTTTAACCTCGAAACAAAATATTGCAAGAGAAAGAAGTGACAAAGTCAATAAAAGAAATGTTAAATATTTGCTTTTCATTCTGTTTCCCCACCACCTAAATTGCTTCATATTTAGACTCTAAAAGCCATTTTAGTAAATATTGAAGACGCTTCGGAAATCGAAGTTAAAATAGAAATATTTAACGACATTAGCATCACATTATTTAAAAAATTCTTCGAACTTTTATCGTCAGTTTTCTCATTATTCTTCATATTCAATATTACCTTCTTTCAGCAATTCAGATATTTTAAATATTTTTAAGTCTATCTCGTTAACATAATTCCTAATTTCAGAGATTTCTTTCTCTATCTTTTTTAGGGAGCCCTGTAGCTCACTCATTTTCCATTCATAAATGCTCCGACCGAACTCGCCTACGGCGAATCTTACCTCAACTTCTTTAATTTCATCTTTCAGTTGGGAAGCCTTTGATTCCAGATCCATTATTTGTTCAATTTTACTTCGCCTAGTAGAAGACCACTTCTCTGAAAGCACATCTAAACGTTGCTTACATATTCTTTTAGCTTTCTCCATCTTTTCCGATTTTGCTCTGCTCATCTTTTCTTTAACTATCAACAGGTAACGTTCAATAATTGATAATTCTTCCTCAAAAGTTAATGAGGACAATGCATTATCTATTCTATTTATTATCTCCTGCCACCTATACATTGGAGAATAAACCTCTTTTCTCATGTAATCATCCACATAAAATTTATTTTTAAGCAAATAGGATTCTTTCTCCAGTTTTTCTATACCAATTTTCTCTTTTACCCATTCAATTTTGGCTCTTGCTCTAAGCAATTCTAAGTTTTCTCTGATCCTGAATATTTCTTCTATTAACGAAGAAAAATAATTACTTAATTCATCTAGGATAACATTATATATATGTTCTGAAATCTCCCCTGACTTCAACATTTTTGTGAGTTCTTCGAGTCTTAGAGATGCATCTTTTACGTCTTTAATGTATGACTGGAAATCTTTGAGATAATTGTTTACCTCATTTTCTATTTGTCTAATTGATAAATTCCACAATGAAATACGCTTTTCCATGGATGACTGAAAATTTTCTAGTTGCTTTTGTGAGTTTTCATCTTTTTCCTTCTGATCTTTGGCAATCATTACTCTCGAACCTCTTTAATGATTAAACGTAAATAAATATCTTTTTGTGATAACATGAATACGAATTCTCTTATTTAAGGGAAATTAGAGGAGAAAGTTTATGTGACTTCGAAAGTTCCCTTTAAGCGTATATCTTTTGACGAGCTGCCAACCATTACTTCGAAAGTTCCCGGTTCTACGGTTAGATTCATGTCTGCATCATAGAAGGATAGTTCTTCTGAACCGAGAATAAACGCTATTGTCTTCGTTTCACCGGGCTTAAGAGTTACTCTCTTGAATCCTTTGAGCTCTTTAAGTGGTCTAGCTACCGTAGCAAAAACGTCATGGAGGTATAGTTGAACAATTTCGTCTCCCTTGTATTCACCTACATTTTTCACGTCTACTTCAACCTTTACTTTTCCATTGGGACTTATTTTTTCAGGAGTTATTCTCAGATTACTGTATTCGAATTCTGTATAGCTTAATCCATATCCAAATGGGAAAAGATACTGTGTCCCTCTTAAATCAATGTAATCGTATACTCTGCCTGAGGGTTTTGGATTATAGTAGAGCGGGAGTTGCCCAACTTTTTTGGGGAACGTAATTGGCAGCTTTCCACCTGGGTTATAATCGCCAAATAAGACATCCGCTATTGCGTTTCCGCCTTCCTCTCCCGGATACCATGCCTCGATTACAGCATCTACATCATCAATCCACTCTGTCATTGTAATAGCGCTTCCATTTATGAGTACAACTATTGTGGGGATTCCCACATCGCATATTTCTTTAATCAGATCCTCCTGCACACCAAGCAGGCTAAGATCACATCTATCTCTTTCCTCACCCTCAGTTTCCGGTACGGAGTTTCCCATGAATAGTATGGCAACCTCAGAGTTTTTAGCCGCTTTAACAGCATCTTGGAACCCTTCCCTTGAAGATCCTGTTAGACTGCAACCTTCTGCGTAATAAATTCTTGTAGCTCTTCCTGAAAGCTTATTTTTTATTCCCTCTAGCGGCGAAACAATTTTCACTCCGTATCCGCTGTATCCTCCAAGTCTCATAACAGCTGCGTTGGGTCCTAAAACAGCAATAGAACTCAAATCTTTAGTTAGGGGCAAGATCCCGTTATCATTTTTTAATAGAACTATACTTTGTCTTGCTGCCTCTAAAGCTAATTGTCTATGTTCCTCACAATCGCATATTTTTTCAGCGTATTCAGGGTCGATGAAGGGTTCTTCGAATAAGCCTAGCCAGAATTTAACTTTTAGGATGCGGCGAACCGCTTCATTGATCACATCTTCAGAAAGCTTTCCTTCTTTAACTAGATTTATTAACTCTTCAAAACAGTCTGATTCGGGGAGCTCCATATCTAATCCAGCTTCTAAGGCTTTCTTGGCTGCCTCAGCCTTATTCTTTGCAACTCTATGTTTAGTGAATATATGTAGCACAGACCCGTAGTCTGAAACAACAAAACCTTTAAATCCCCATTCATTTCGTAGAACCTTTGTCAAAAGCCATCTGTTACAGGAGCATGGAGTGCCATCAAGAGAATTATAAGCAGCCATGATCGATAAAGCTCCAGCTTTTTGAATGGCGCTTCTAAAAGCTGGAAAGTAAATTTCTCTCAATATTCTTTCTGAGAAGTGTATTGCGTTGCTATCTCTTCCTCCATCACCCACAAAGTTTGCAACAAAATGTTTAGGTGTGCATACAACCTTTTGGCTTTGAACCCCCTTAATAAAAGCTACAGCCATAGCCGAGGCCAAGTATGGGTCTTCACCATAAGTTTCTTCGGTTCTTCCACATCTTGGATCTCTAGCAATATTAATTGTTGGGGATAGAACTTGATGGATTCCATGCGCTCTAGTCTCTTTACCGATCACCACCCCTACTTTCTCTATTAATTCGGGATTCCATGTACTAGCTAACGCTATAGACTGGGGGAATATGGTGCATCCTTTCGCCATGCACCCATGTAAACCCTCGTCATGGATCATTATGGGTATTTTGAGTCTCGTGTTTTTGAGAGCGAATTCTTGGATTTTATTATGAAGCTCCGCGGCTTCTCTTGGAGGGAAAAAGCGTAAGATTATACTTAACATGCCTACATTCTTCTCTTTTTCGAGAAGATCTCTCCAGTGCTCTCGAACATAGTTGGATATAACGGCTTCAGCAATTTCTTTTTCAGAAAAGAATAATGAATAGACAAGTCTTCCAATTTTTCTTTGTTTATTTGGTGGAACCGTTTTAAATAAGTCAAAAAATTGCTTCCAAGGCATCAGTCCTTTGGCTTTTAGCTGGCCAATCTTCTCCTCTAGAGTCATTTGAGAAAGCAAATTTTCAACTTTTTCTTCAATGGGCGAATTTGAGTAAACTTCATTTTCTCTCATAATTCTCCCACAAAATACCATAGAAAAAACAAAGTTCATATAAGTTTTAGTGATTTTCAGTAATTAATAAAACTAGACAATAAAAACATTTTTAAAAATTGTGAGAAGTCTTTTTGCATTGTTATCTTCTTTTTCTTCCCTCAAGCTCCATGAGTTTTGTTTCGTATTCCTCTTTCAGTTTTCTATATATTTTGTACTCTACTAGACCATTACTGTACATTGATTCAAGTTTAGACAGCATATTTCGGTATCGCCTATACTCTAGAGGTTTTTTTAGTCGTTCCCTCTCCAGTAACAGAGATAATATAGATAATGGTAAGGATACAAGAAATATGAGAACCCAAACATTAAAGTGGATGTTACATCGTATCGTTTCACTACGGTTATCAGTTAGGTCAATAATTATTCCACCAAAGTAAATGCCTTGGCAACATGATATTTTATATTTACCTAGAGGAAGCAGAAGCGATGTTAAGCCATTTTTGTCACTTTTCATTTTCAGCATTTCCACATAGGATCTGCCGATTATTTTTTCTATAGATATTTCCGAGTATGGGAGAGGTTTACCGAATGAATCTACAATATGAAGCGTGATTTGGAAGACTGGCACTTTTATTTTTAAACTCTTAGTAGTATTAGTATCTACTATTCCTGAAAAAACTTCCATATTTAACCAATCGACGAAAATTGTATAGTTATCGATATAAACGTTATTGAATCGTACATATCCTTCACTATCAGTGATTCCCTTTAGGAAAACATGTCCGTTACTATCTTGTAGTAGAATTGATGCGTTTGAAAGCGGGTTCTCCGTAGGCGTTGATGTGACAATTTTAAGTTCTAGAAATGTTTTATCGCATCTAATGGTTAGACGCTCTGATTTAGTAAGGTTTATGATTTTCTCGCCGATCACCCGGCCACTTTCAACTATAATTTTGTAGGTTCCATTCCAGACATTATTGAAGATCACGGCGCCTTTTTCATTAGTTTTAGCTAGATTAATGAGCTGCCAGGTTTCATTACTGGAATTTGGAAAAAGCAGCTGGCCATACAGAAAAACTGTAACTTCCGGCATGCAGTTGTTTTCTTGATCAATACATGTGACTTCTAGCGTATAAGTCCACGTTTTAATGAGAATTACTTCAGACGCATTAACATATATTTCCTGAGAGCCGATGATTCTACCATCACTTTCAACTGTGACCATATAGGATTTTTCTTCTAGCTCTACATTTAGACAACCAGTGCTGTTTGAAATACCACTTAAAACTAAATTACCATTTAAGTCATAAATGGAGACGTTCACTCCTCCAAAGTAAAAGTCCCCACTCCAATTACTTATTAACAAGGTTACATTATATATTCTACGAGATTTAATTTTGATGATTTTATCTATTGGTTCTTCTCGGTTACCAGCTTTATCAATAGCCCAGTAGGTTAAGTTGTGAATTCCCTCTTTAGTCATTATAAATGAGGTTTCATTACCTTCTATGATTGTTTCTTTTCCATCTAGAACATAATGAATCTCTTTAACGCCTGAGAGATTATCTGTAGAGGTTAAGGATATAGTTACGTTAGAAATGAACCAACCATCTTTACTTTCCTCTCCAAGGATTTTCTCGGTTGTCACCGGTGGAGTGTCATCTATCACGTATGTTGCAGATGCTGAACCAATGTTTCCAGCGGCATCAGTAACCGTAATGGTAACTGTGTGAATTCCTTCTTCAATAGACCAGCCATCCACCGTTACTGTTGAAATGAGGTTAAGGTTATCGGTGAATGTGTACGCAAGCGTCGGAGCGTTCTTTGATTGATATGAACTGCCATTAACGGGGGAGGAAATTATTACGGTCGGTGGAGTCTTATCAATCTTAATTTCCTGAATTTTATGAGGTTCTTCATTACCCGCATTATCTTTAGCCCAGTACTCTAGAATACTAGTTCCCTCAGTTGCTATGAAGAATGAGGTTTCATTATTTTCTACGACTATTTCTTCCCCGTTATTTAAAATGTAATGGATTTCTTTAACACCGCTATCATTATCTGTGGCTATTAAGGTGACGGTAACGTTGGAAGTGTACCAGCCGTTTGATCCTTCGACACCTGAGAGTTCAATCGTAGTTATTGGTGGAGAGTTGTCATAACTTCCATTTACCAGTAATATAGATTGAGTTGCTTCATCTATTGGTATGGGGAATATAAATGCAAGAAAAGCTAACAGAAATATTATTGTAATCTGATTTAAGATTTTTTTATTTTTCATCTTTCATTTTCCTCAATAACTACTTAAACACGCTGAAATCTTTCCTTTTCTTAAACAGGAACTGGCAACCATCACTAGCCTCTAGAGATGAAAAAGGTTTTTCTTCCATAATAATTTTTTCGAAAAAATAGCGGAATATAGCGTCTAGTTAAGTTTCCATCTGGTTCCTTTCGGCGCATCTTCTATGTGGAAACCTAATTTTTGAAGTTTCTCTCTTATTTCATCAGCTATCTTCCATTCTTTTCTTCTTCTCATTTCCTGTCTTATTTCAAGAATCAACTCCATTAGGCTATTTATTAAAGCCATTTGATCTTTTTCACGCTTTTCTTTTTCAATCTTAATCTCAATACCCAGCACATTTAAAAGAGATTTTACAGTTTCATAAACTTCTCTCTTAACGGATTTTTCTATCTCAATGTTTTTAGCAACATAAGTGTTTATTGCCTTGATCATATCGAAGATCGCCGCTATAGCTAACGGCGTATTAAAGTCGTCATCCATTGCTTCCTCAAACTTTTCTTTTGCTTTCCTTATGTTTGAAAGGAGGTTTTTCTCCTCATCTCCTCCTTCGGTTCTCTCCTTAAGAGCGGCAAGCTTCTCTAAGGCATTTATGATTTTCATTAAGTTTACTTCGGCAAGCCTAAGATTTTCTTTATTAAAATCAAGTGGACTTCTATAATGAGCGGATATTAGGAAGAATCTTAAAACTTGAGGATTATATGTTTTTAAGGCATCTCTAACAGTGATGAAGTTTCCGAGGGATTTCGACATTTTTTGTCCCTCAACGGTAAGCCACTCATTATGAATCCAGTATCTGGCGAAGGTTTTCCCTGTTAGGGCTTCGGCCTGCGCTATTTCGTTTTCGTGATGGGGGAAGATCAGGTCTTTTCCCCCCATGTGGATATCAAATGTTTCACCAAGATACTTCATAGCCATAGTTGAGCATTCAATATGCCATCCCGGTCTGCCTTTACCCCAAGGACTATGCCATCCAGGTTCACCCTTCTTTTGGGCTTTCCAAAGTGCGAAGTCCGCTGGATTCTTCTTTTTCGGATTTACTTCAATTCTCGCACCCATTTCTAATGCTTCAATCTTATTTCCAGATAATTTTCCGTAATCTTCAAATTTCATAACGTTGAAATATACGTCTCCGTCAACCTGATAGGCGTATCCTTTCTGGATCAGCTTTTCAATGGCCTCTATTATTTCAGGTATGTGCTGTGTTGCTCTTGGGCAAATATCAGGTTTCTTTATGTTTAATGCGGCTATATCTTCAAAATACGCATTACTATATATTTCGCCGAGCTGTTGTAAGCTTAGGCCGGTTTCTTGAGAGCGCTTTATCATCTTGTCGTCTATATCAGTTATATTACTGACAAGCGTAACTTTGTAACCTTTATATTCCAAGTATCTACGCACAACATCGGCTATCACAAACGCTCTGGCATTTCCAACATGAATGAAATCATATACTGTTGGGCCGCAGACATAGATCCGAACTTCTCCTTTGCGTAAGGGCGTAAATTCTTCCTTTCGCATACCCATAGTATTAAAAATTTTTAGTCCCATGTTAATCATCCATAGATCTACTTAACTAGAGAAATAATTTTGGTTTCCGTCTTATATAAATAACATTATTTTTCAATCCTTATACCAATCTTACTCATGATCTTAACTGATAGTTCTAGAAGCTTTTCTCGGCTTTTACTCCATGAAACAGCTATACAGAGGATTATGGATGCAATAAGAATTATGGTGGATACAGTCATTTCTTCAGCAACTGAGCTTAATTCCATAAAAATTAAGCCTCCAACTACTGCTCCAAGCGAATATAGAGTGGTTTTTCCAATAATCTGAATAATTAGTAGCTTCCATAATGGGAAACGCAGTGATCCAGCCAAAAGAATAATTGGGGTGTCGGGGAGAGGCGAGGCGGCAAAGAGCAAAACTGCTATAAGCCCATATTTTTCAACCCATTTGGGCATGTTGTTATTTTGCTTATTGGAAGCTAAAGCCTCCTTTATACCTAACCCCCAATAGTAAGCTGTTAATTCACCGAAGGCCCCACCTAATCCAGCTGCTAGTCCTAGAATCATTGGATTGTATGACTCAGTTAATGCTAAGAAAAGCGGAATAAATAATCCCCTTGCAATAACCGTTAGGTGGCTGAATAAAGCTGCTAGAAAAACCCCGATGAGTCCATAATTTCTTGATGAATCAATATTTAGGAGATTTTCATATAGGATTAGCAGAGACAAAGATGCTGTTATCACTGCACCTAACAGAATCAGCAGAGCTCTAAGAAGCTTTGTTTCCATGCTTTCTACATTATCTCCTTCTTTGCTTTATTTTCTTAAATACTTTAATATTTTATATTTTTAATTAATAACTATCAGAATTTTAGTTATAGTTAAGCATTTTTCAAAAGCCTTTTTTTATCTTCGATTAAGATTAATTTCATAATGTCCGTGTTATTGGATGGTAAATTTATGGTATCAGAGGAGCTTCTAAAATTATTGAATGAGGCCATAGCTAGAGAGATGCAGGTTTCTATTCAGTACATGTGACAAAGCGTTCAGTGGCGAGGAGTTAAAGGTTTCGCATTTCAAGAAGAGTTGAAAAGCGTAGCCATAGCGGGGATGAAACATGCTGAAGTGATCGCTGAAAGACTAGTTTATCTCGGTGGTAAGCCAACAACTAAACCAGCGCCCGTATTTATTGGAGAGAGTCTTAAGGAAATGATATCTCAAAATGCAAAGGATGAAGAAAACGCTATAAAGTTATATAAGCAAGGATAATTGAAACCGTGGAAAAAGAGGGAGATGTAACAACTGCGAGAATTTTTAGGGATATATTAGGAGAAGAAGAGGAATATTATCACGATACATTTACAAGCTTACTTGAAGAAATATAAAGGGGGATTAACTTCAACGCTTTGATATTTTCTATATCTCTCCCCTCTTTCATTCTTTTTATTCTCCTAAAATGAAAATTTTGCTCCCTTAATTCTAATGTCTTCATCATTTTTGTTAAACTTACCTCGTAATCCTTTTAAATCAGCTAACATTAACTATTGTTCTGAGAAACTATGAAAAGAACATCAATTATAACGACGGCGGCAATGTTTTTTTCTTTAGTTTTGCTCTTATCACGCGTTCAAGGATTTTACACAATTCAAAATGCTACATTAACGGTTTATCGTGATGGAAGCGCTTACATTAAAGTTGAAATCTCTGCTGATGAAGATGAATTTCTAATCACCATTCCACTTTTAGTTTCTTCAGAGAAAATTGAGGATATTTTGGTTTTAAATGGAACGAATGAACTGCTGGATTACGATTTTGATGAAGCGAACATAACTATTTACTCTTTAGGCGCAACCCAAATTACACTTGAATATTACACATCTGCCCTAACATTTAAGGAGGCTGACCTCTGGACTCTTAGATTTAATTCCACATTTGAGCTAACCGTTGTACTCCCGGAGAATGCGACCATAATATACCTAAGTGATGTCCCGTCAGCCATAGAAATTAAGGATGAAAAGATCATTTTGGATCTCCCCTCTGGAGAGTGGGAGATAAGTTATGAAATACCCGTGCAACCTCTCTTCCCTTCCACTCCCAGTCCAAGCCAACCTCCAGAAGAGGAACAACCATCCGAGGAGCAACCGGCTGAAGAAAAACCAGCTCAACCATCAAGTCAACCTCAACTTCCATTTGCCCCACTATTGACAACTGAGCAGATAGGTTTCATAATCGTTGGGATTGCCATAATATGTATAGTCGCTTTAACACTTGTTTATATAAAGAGAAAGAGACGGTTTGAGGCTTTAAGAAGCGAAGAGATTGAAGTTATACGATACCTTAAGGAGAGGGGTGGTAGAGCTTTGGAAGCTGAGCTGAGGGAGAGATTTCCATACATACCTAGGACGAGCATGTGGCGTCTAGTAAGGCGACTGGAGAGACAGGGAATAGTTCAGGTAAGAAAGGTAGGATTACAAAATGTTGTTGAACTAAAATAGGGGAAGCAAAATTAGCAAATAAAAAAGGAGAACTTTCAATTTTTAAGGTATTGTAAACTCAACGATTTTAATAATTTGAAGGCCTGTTTCGCTCCATTCACGTATTAGTATTCTGTATTCGCCAAACCCAGCGGCTTTAAGCCTAATTTTTATTTCACCTTTTTCTCCGGGATCAAGTTTCCGTAGAACCTGTAACGATATTGGTGAATGATAGAACATCCATTTTCCATTTCTTTCTTTTTCGATTATAATTCCAAAGGCAGAGTTCGGGAAGACTACAGTGGTGTTACCAATGTTTTCGATAGTTATCTTCAGTGTTACTGTTGCTCGTCGAGCAACCTTCAATTCAATCGTTTTTTCTACGGTAACTTCGATAACCGGCTTAGCAGGTTTGCCCTCATGTTGAAGTTTCATCTCGAGCCCTAGGCATGCTTCCTGCATTTCACGCATTCTTTTACCTAATCCTCTTAAAGCGCTCATAATTTTCGCCATTTCTCCTTTTCTTATGTGCTCTTTAATCTTCTCAGTTATTTCCATCTGCTTTTTCCAGAATCCACTTACATCAGTGATGTTCCAGTGTTTAAAGAATTCGCTTTCAGTCATATTCATTTTATGGAGTCTTTCCATTATTTTCTCGCGTATTCGTTCAAGATGGCGCTTTACTTTCTCAACGATCAGTTCTCTGGTTTTCTCTCTTAACATTTGTGAAGCTTGCGCGATCAGCTTATTTGCTTCAGCAAGTCTATGCGCAACTATTGAAACGTTTCCTTCTTGAAGTAATTCTATCGCTTCAGTAACATTCAAATATTGTCTTGCCTCATTTAAGAGAGCGAGAATATCGGTTACGTTCACGTTTTTTTCGCTGAGAGATTTCGAGAGGTTTTCTATTTTTTCTATTCTGATTAAAGCGCGGTTCATAGCTTCGAGAAGTCCCCGTCCATCAATAAGCTCTCCCCTCTTAATTTCAGCTTGACTGAGAATTTGATTAATGCCTCTAAATACGTTGCGGAATATTTCTAGAGCCTGCATTACGTAAGCCGTTGCATTCTCATAATCCTCAACTTCAAAGCATTCATGTGCTTCCTCGAGTATTTTAACACCGTCATCAAATAATGACAAGTTCCCATACAAGGTTTCATTTAGTCCTACAGTCACTATTTTCTCAATAACAGTTTCATTTTCAAGTGTAAAATTTATGAGGATTTCAATTCTCATTTTAGCCCTATCCGCTATCCAAAGGATTTTCTCAGTTCTTTCTACTTTAACATTTTTTGATGGATGATCCGCGTTTACTGATATAGATAGGAAGGATGCTAAAACAGATAACGTTAAGATTAAGAGCAGAGCCGGAGCGTAAACTCTCTTTTGCATTAACATCACCTTTTTCGCTTTTGCTGTGCTACAGTATAGCAAAACTTATAGTTAAGGAATACTGTGAAACGCCGCGTTTCATGAGGCTGAAACACGTATAAGGGGCTTTTTTACGATTTTACGTTAATAATAAAGTTACTTACTAAATTATTGATTTTGAAGAATAATCTTCGACATGAAATTTTTGTTAATCAAAAATAGAATTAGGCTACCAATATTTGAATGGTAAACTGTCCATGTATTCGTTTAGGGATCGAATAACAATTTTACTTTTTCTTCTGTTTTTTAGAACCTTCACTATAGCTGAAGCTAGCTCGAGAGTTGTTACTACTGGAATATTGTATTCGACAGCTAATCTCCGGATGGTGTATTCGTCTTTAAGGATCTCAGACATTTCTCCCTCTGGATTAGCGGCTGGAATGTTAATGACTAAGTCTATTTTGCGCTGAACCATGTAATCTATGATATTGGGTTTTTTGGAGGGATCTCCAACTTTATGGAGAACAGTTATATTTTTTAGGCCAGCCTTACGTAATGCATCAGCTGTGTGTTCTGTTGCATAGATTTTGAAGCCTAAGTCATTTAGGCTTCTGGCTAATGAAATAATCTTTCGCTTCATTTTTTCTCCGCCAACCGTGATTAAGACAGCGCCATCCTCATCCGGAACCGTAAATTCAGCTGATTGTAGGGCTTTCAGCAATGCATCAGCGAAGTTTTCGCCGATGCACGCCACTTCTCCCGTGCTAAGCATTTCAACCCCTAGAACCGGATCAGCTCCACTTAATCGCATGAAGCTAAACTGGGGAACCTTAACTGCAACATATGGTATTGGTGGAAGCCTCTTTCGTATTCCGAGCTCCTTAAGGGTTTTACCAAGCATTATAGCTGTCGATATATCTATCAGGTTTACTCCTCTGCTTTTACTCACATAGGGGAGGGATCTAGAGGCCCTAAGGTTGCATTCAATGACAGAGACTTCGCCATTCTTAACGAGATATTGAATGTTGAAGGGTCCTTTGATGCGTAGGGCTCTCGCAATTTTCCACGAGTAATCTTCGATCTTCTTTATTATGTTGCTACTTAATGATTGAGGCGGTATACTCATAACTGCGTCTCCACTATGTACGCCAGCCTGCTCAATATGTTCTATAACGGCACCTATCAGAACGTCCTCTCCATCTGAGACTCCATCAACCTCAACTTCCTTTGCTCCTTCAATAAACTTCGATATTACAACTGGATATTCCGGTGAAACACTTGCAGCCAATTCCAAGTAATCTCTAAGATCTTTACGGCTATACGCCACCCTCATAGCGTATCCTGATAGAACGTAGCTTGGGCGAACAAGAACTGGATATCCGATCTCTTCAGCGAATTTTTCAGCCTCCTCAAGGGTTGTCAGCTTGCTCCATTTAGGCTGTGGAATACCTAACTCATCGAGCAACGCGCTAAATTTAGAGCGATCCTCAGCGGCATCTATGCTTTCGCTTGAAGTTCCAAGCAATCTAACACCTGCTCTAGAGAGTTTCAGAGCTAGATTGTTTGGGATTTGTCCACCTACGCTGACTATGACCCCTAAAGGCTTTTCTTTCTCGTAAATGTCAAGAACCCTCTCAAGGGTTAATTCCTCAAAGTATAATTTATCTGATATGTCATAGTCTGTTGAAACTGTTTCCGGATTATAGTTAATCATGATCGCCTCGTCTATTCCATGTTTTTTAAGGGCCCAAATGGTGTTAACACCGCTCCAGTCAAACTCAACGCTTGAGCCTATTCTGAAGACTCCTGCGCCTAACACTATAACCTTCTTTCTTCCAGTATCAAATTTTATATCATCCTCATCGCCGCTATAGGTTAGGTATAGATAGTTTGTTTTAGCTGGCCACTCGGCAGCCAACGTATCAATCTGCTTAACAACCGGAATTATTCCACGGGTCTTTCTGAAGCGCCTAACTTCTTTCTCACTTATCCCCATACACTTAGCGATCTGAGCGTCTGAGAAACCTAAACGTTTAGCCTCTCTAATGATTTCAGGCGCTTTTCTATCGGAGAGACTCAGTTTTTTAAGCTTTTCTTCCATCTCAAGTATGTTTTTAATCTTGTAAAGAAACCAAGGGTCTACTCCACTTAAACGGTAAATTTCCTTAATTGACATCCCCATTTTCATTGCCTTAACGATTTTAAACAGCCGCTCATCTGTCGGATTTCTTAAGCAGTCTTTTATAGCACTTAACGGCTCCGGCTCATCATCGCCATTATTTGCGACGAGACCTATCTTTCCAATGTCGAGCATACGAACAGCCTTCTGGAGGGCTTCCTCAAACGTTCTGCCGATAGCCATAACCTCGCCGACAGATTTCATTTGAGTGCCTATATGCGGATCAGCATTCCTAAATTTGCGTAGGTCCCAGCGTGGGATTTTAACTACTATGTAATCTAGGGCCGGTTCAAAGCAGGCGGTTGTTATTCCAGTAACCTTATTTATTAGTTCCGGAAGCAAATAACCTATCGCGAGCTTAGCAGCTATATAAGCGAGTGGATAACCAGTCGCTTTACTGGCTAAGGCGGAGCTTCTGGACATCCTAGGATTAACTTCTATAGCTCTTATTTCTTCGGATCTCGGATGTAAAGCCCATTGGATGTTGCATTCTCCGACTACACCTAGACTTTGAACTGCCCTAATTGAGGCTGAACGTAAGATGTGATACTCTCGGTTTGTCAGCGTCTGCGAGGGCGCGACAACTATTGAGTCACCTGTGTGAACCCCCATTGGATCAAAATTTTCCATGTTGCAGACAGTTATACAGTTATTTTCATAGTCTCGCATAACTTCATACTCAACTTCTTTCCAGTGTCCGATGTACTCTTCAACAAGGACTTGACTGATCATGCTATGAGTTAATCCTCTGCTTACAATTTCAATTAATTCACGTTTGTTATATGCAACTCCTGTTCCCTTACCCCCTAAAGTATAAGCAACTCTTATCATAACGGGGTATCCGATTTCCTCAGCGGCTTTAACAGCTTCCTCAATGGAGGTTGCTGACTTACTTTTCGGAATTGGTATGCCAGCTTTAAGCATAGTTTGTTTAAAGAGTTCCCTGTTTGAAGCCCTCTCAATAGCTTCTATTGAGGTCCCCAGAACCTTAACATCGTATTTTTCGAGAATTCCCATTTTGGCGAGGCTGACGCCACAGTTTAATGCTGTTTGCCCGCCGAAGCCGAGCATTATGCCGTCAGGTCTTTCTCTTTCAATAACTTTCTCAACGTATTCGGGTGTTACTGGAAGAAGGTAAACTTTACCAGCAAGCCGGGGGTCAGTTTGGATTGTTGCAACATTCGGATTAACTAGAATTGTTTCTATGCCTTCTTCTCTTAATGCTTTCAGACACTGGCTTCCAGAATAATCGAATTCAGCTGCTTCACCAATTTTTATCGCTCCGCTACCAAGAATTAGAACCTTGCGTACCCACTCAAACTTCGGCATTTCTTCATCTAATCCTCCTAAGAAATTCATCGAACAGAAATTCCGTGTCGTATGGTCCAGGAGAGGCTTCCGGATGCCACTGAACCGCAAAAGACGGAGCATTCTTAAATTTTACTCCCTCAACGGTTTTGTCGTTGGCGTTTATGAACCAGCACTCCAGATCTGTTTTCTCTAGAGATTCGACCTTCACAGCATAGCCGTGATTTTGAATTGTTATGTAGCAGCGTCCGGTTTTAAGATCGTAAGCTGGCTGATTCTGGGATCTATGTCCATACTTTAGCTTGTATGTGTCACCTCCCATAGCTAATGCTAGAATCTGATTTCCGAGGCATATTCCCATCATAGGCATTTTCTCTTCGGCTAGAACTCTAACGGCTTCAATCGTTTTTGTGCATCTCTTTGGATCGCCTGGACCATTACTTATCAAAACGCCGTCCGGCCTATACTCTAAAATTTCTTCAGCTGATAAATTATAGGGAACTCGTATAACATTCACATGGCGTTTAAGAAGACTTCTTATTATGCCAGCTTTTGTTCCACAGTCTATTAGGGCTACTTTCTTATTTCCACCACAATCATAGTAGATGGGTTCGTTAATTGTTACCTCCTTAACTAGGTCTCGCATGTTTGGGTCGGGAACATTCTTAACTTCCTTGAGTAGCTTATCTAAGTTCGGTTCTTCATCTTTCTCGCAAACTTGAAGAATACCCAACATGACGCCTTTTTCTCTAAGCTTCTTTGTTAGGCGCCTAGTGTCTATTCCATATATTCCGGGGACGCCCTCACTTTTAAGCCATTCATCAAGAGTTCTCCTAGAAGTCCAGTGATGAGGTTTAAAGCATAGCTCTTGGATAACAAGTCCAGTAACCTTTATTCCTATGGATTCGAAGCTTACTGGGACGCCAAATTTGTCGCTATCATAGGCTGGAACGCCATAATTTCCTATTAGCGGGTAAGTTAAGGTTAGAATTTGCCCATAATAAGATGGATCTGTTAGGGATTCAGGGTAACCAACCATTCCAGTTGAGAAAACGATTTCGCCTGAGACCTTTTTAACTGCTCCAAAACCTCTACCGATGAAGAATGATCCATCCTCAAGAACCAGAACCGCTTTACCAGCTTTCTTTTTTTCGGGGATTTTTTCGCGCTTCAATGAGCCCTTCCCAACCAAACGTTAAACACAAATTTAAACTTTACGGCTACTTTAGGAGTGGAACGAAATGTTTAAGATGCATAAGACTTAGCTATAGAGTTAAGAGTATTTATTGAATCTTCAATCCTTTTTCTCTTGAAGACTATTTCCTCTCTATACTGATCAGGAAGATTTCTTCTTATGATCAGCATTCTCTTAACCTCACTTCTAGACGGGCCTCCTCTAACAGAATGCGATTCAACAAAGCTTACTGGGTCAATAGCCCTATGTATATCCTCAATATTAACATGTAATGGTGAACTAAGAAACTTGGCTGAAACTCTTGCTAAGAGCTCAGGTGAAACATCAAAAAGTGTTTTCCCATCATCCACCAATGTTTTAACCAGAGCCCCAATTATCTTATGCGCTATTCTAAAGGGAACACTATATTTTCTAACGAGCATGTTTGCCAGTTCAGTTGCGGTCAAAAAACTTAGGAAGGGTTTTTCCATGGCATCCTTCCTAGCTCTCACGTTACGAATTGTTTCAGAAAGCATCCATAGGGTTTCAGCCATAATTTTAGTTGCATCCCAAAGTTTAGGAGTTGCTTCTTGAAAATCTAAATTATATGTTGACGGCAACCCTTTAAGCATTGTTGAGGCTGCGATAAAATCGCTCAGTATTATGCTCATCCTAGCTCTTATAACTTCGAGAACCTCAGGATTCTTCTTCTGAGGCATGATACTACTTGTCGACGTAAATTCGTCTGGGAGATCTATAAGCCTAAACTCCATTGAAGACCATATAATTAGGTCCTCAACAAAACGGCTTATGTCAACAGCCATGATGGATAAGGCAGCTAATGTTTCAAGCAGAAAGTCCCTTGAGCTAACTGCGTCAATAGAATTTTCAATAAGTCCATCAAAGCCCAGTAGCTCAGCGACTCTTTCACGGCTGATTGGAAAGCTAGTTGTTGCCAGCGCCCCAGCACCCATCGGGCATAAATTAACACGTCTATAAGCATCCATAAGCCTTCCCAAGTCTCTTTTTAGAATGTCGAACTGGGCTAGTAGATAATGGGCTAGAGTCGTTGGCTGAGCTGGTTGAAGGTGAGTATAGCCGGGCACTATTGTTTTAATGTTTTTTTCAGCTAGCTGTATCACAGTCTCCTGGAGATTAACTGTTTTCTCCATTACGTTAAGCAGATCTTCCCGTAAAGCCATTCTTATAGCGGTTGCAACCTGATCATTTCGGCTTTTAGCAAGATTAAGGTTTCCACCAACATCTAAACCTACACTTTTTATAACTTCTTCTTCAACAAGCATATGTATATCTTCAACATTTGACCTCAGGGAGAGCTTATTTTCTAAACTTAATAGTGCTCCAAGAATTTTGGAGCCATCGTTCCTGCTGATTATTCCATTTTCAATCAGCATAACTATATGAGCCTTATTGATATTTACGACATGCTTAAGTAGCTTTTCATCACTCGTCAGAGACGAGGTAAACTCAATAATGTCTTTTCTAGAAGCTGAAAGTCTACCTCCCCGCAGTAGCTCAGACATACCGCTCAACTCTTTCTAAGCTTCTTAAGGGCCTTAGCAACTCTGGTTGGTAAGCCCCAGATTTCGATGAAGCCAGCTGAAGCTAGCTGATTGAAGGTTGTGTCAATGTTATATGTAGCTAAATGAATATCGTAAAGCGAGTATGGCGATGAGCGGCCAACAACCCAAGCATTGCCTTTATAAAGTTTAACTCTAACTTCGCCAGTAACTCGCTCCTGAGCCTTATTGATGAACGCATCCAAATCTTCCTTTAGGGGATCCATCCACAAACCAGCGTAGACAAGAAATGTCCATTGGGCATCAACATACTGCTTAAACAGGATTTCATGCCTAGTTAAGACGAGCTTCTCAAGGTCTTTATGGGCTTCTATGAGAACTGTGGCAGCTGGACACTCATAAACCTCACGGGATTTTATTCCAACCAAGCGATCTTCCATGTGGTCTATACGTCCAACACTATGTTTTCCGGCAATGGTATTAAGGTTCTCAATTAACTCAACGGGACTCATCTCTCTACCATTTAAGGCTTTGGGAACCCCCCTCTCGAATTTTATGTCCACATATTCAGGTTCCTCGGGAGCTTTTTCCGGTGGAAGAGTCCATTCAAAAGCATCTTCAGGGGGCTCCCTATCTGGATGTTCTAGTATTCCACATTCGATTGAGCGGCCCCAAAGATTCTGATCTATGCTGTAGGGTTTACCCTTATCCACTGGGATTGGTATTCCATGTTTCTTGGCGAACTCTATTTCAGCGTCTCTAGTCATGTTCCATTCTCTCACCGGCGCTATGACTTTGAGGTTTGGGTTTAGAGCCTTAACTGAAACTTCAATTCGGACTTGATCATTACCCTTACCGGTGCATCCATGTGCAACTGCCTCGGCACCTTCCTTTTCGGCGACCTCAACAAGCTTTGAGGCTATGAGAGGTCTGGATAGAGCTGTGCTAACTGGATATTTTCCTTCGTAAAGGGCATTTGCTTTAATAGCTGGGAAAACGTAGTTTTTGGCGAATTCCTCCTTCGCATCAATTGAATAGTGTTTTAAAACGCCTAGCTTAAGGGCTTTTTCTTCAATAGCTTTTAAATCTTCCTTCTGCCCGACATCTAGAGTTACTGTTATAACCTCTGCATCATACTTTTGCTGGAGCCATTTTATGAGCACGGATGTATCTAAACCACCTGAATAAGCTAAAACGATTTTCTTTCCCAAATTCTCACGAGCTCTCCTTAAGTTAAGTTTAATCTTAGGGAAAGGAGTAAGGATTAAATATATTCTTTTTGATTAAAATCATGACTTAAAATTGTTCTAAGTGACCGAAATTGGTCGAATTATCCTTGGCAAAAGCCGTTCAATACCTAATAGAGAATGATCCTCCGATTCAAGACGCTATAGAGAGGGGTTATGCAAACTTCAGCGCTATAGCCCGTCTGCTAAAACCTAAAGCCGAAGAACTCCTCGGAAGAAAAGTAACCTTAGAGGGCATGATCACTTCCGTTAAACGTGCAAGGACAAAATATAGACCGTCAAGAAAGCAGTTAAGGGTAATAGCTGAGAGCGTCATAACGATTAGAACTAACTTAGCGAAAATTTCTCTTGAGAAGACCAGGAGAAACCTTGAGAGAGCTAGGCTCATATCAGCCGAGTTCCCGGAAGCATTCTTTCAGATCCTTGAGGGCACATCAACCCTAACACTTATAACTGATGAAAGAATCTTCAGTAGAGTTCGGTTAAAATTTGAGGATGCGGAAATCTTAGATGAGAGGCAAAATTTAGCGGCGGTGATAGTTCAGAGTCCAAAAGATATAGTGGATACACCGGGATGCATCATGATGTTTTATAATGCCATATCTAGACGGCAGATAAATATAGAGGAGACAATAAGCTGCTACACTGAAACCATCATAGTGCTTAGAACTGAAGATTCAGTAAAAGTTTACAGCATACTTGCAGATTTAATATCAGATGCCAGAAGAAGCTTAGGCATAAAATAATTGGGGAAAGTACTGCATTCTCTCAAACTCTACTAAAATCTAAAATCAAAATAGCATATAGACAAAGTAGAATATTCATTAACCAAATAAACTTATATATAGGCGAATTTATCAACAAGAAAATTTTAATTTCTTTTGCAGGAATTCTATTTTGAGGAATAAATATGCTACATAAGGAAAGATTCTTCACAGCGCTCGACTTGAGAGAGCCCGATTTCGTTCCGATAACCGATCTAGGATTGGATCCGCCAATTGTGGAGGCAATAACTGGAAAAAAGCTTAGAGGCTTCAGTCTCATAGAGGCTTCAGGGAAAGATCCATGGAGCATCTCATTACATAATAGGATAGCGCTTTCAGAAGCTTGCTTGAAGCTAGACTTTGATGCTGTTCCAGCGGTTAGCGACTACACGTTATGTAGCCGAAAATATAGGCCTAAGCTTCTAAGCGACGGAAGGTTTATTGACGAATGGGGAAGAATACTGGAGCCAAGAGCAGATACAAAGACTACTTGGTGGGTTGGAGGAACAGTGGAGACTGAAGAGGATATGGAGAATTATGTTCCGCCAGATCCAGAGGAAGAGGGAAGAGCTGAGATGGTTGAGAAAATAGTGAAGCAGCTGAAGAATAAAGACGCCGTCATAATGGCGCAGGGTCACAGCGGCTGGCATATGGCGTTTCAGGTTAGAGGAGGAATAGACAGACTTATCCTCGATATGTTCTTGAGGCCGAATCTCGCAAGAAAATTTATAGCTAAGATTGCAAAGGCTTGTCTTGGGTTTATTAAGATCATGATTGATTGTGGCGTTGAAGTAATATTTGTGACGGATGATTATGCTGATTCCCATGGTCCTCTAATGACTCCAAAGCAGTTTAGAGAATTCGAGTTACCCAACTTACGTAGGGTCATAGAGCTAGGTAGAAAACATGGCATTCCAATTTTGAAGCATACCGATGGAAACATTTACCCGATCTTAGAGGATATGATCGAAGCTGGGATAAGCGGCATCCACCCGATCGAACCCGGCGCCATGGATTTGAGGGATGTTAAAGAGAGATACGGTGACAAGATATGCATTCTAGGCAACGTTGACTGTAGATATGTTTTGCCGTTTGGATCTGAAGAAGACGTTAGGAGAG
>CAZWWD010000016.1:0-21142 GCA_964637155.1 uncultured Candidatus Bathyarchaeia archaeon | reverse complement strand
TCCGAATAAACTGTATGAACGTGCAAGTCGATTTTCAAGTGCAAGTCAAAGCCCCAATTGCAATATACAATACTTAACAATACTCGCTAAGCAACCTAATATTTATTTTCCAACATGAAGTATCTGAATTAAATTAATGCAACTTTTTCACGTTTAATTGTGATTGTAAATCTTCTATTTTTTTATGTTTAAAGCTAGAAGGTTGGAAAATCACTCCCAAACAATTAATTTAATTTTGAATAAAAATGGATTTTCAGCGCTATGTTTATTTAGTGGTGGTTGTACCATTTATTGGTGGTGCCACCAGCTATGCTCTTCAACCTTGCCCCAAAGTCCAAGCGTAAAGATCTCTATGACTTCGAGGATGCTATCGAGGGACTCAGCCGTGGCGTTGAGACGAGTAGAATAGTTGCGATATTGGCTCCTAGGCGTTATGGGAAATCAAGTGTCCTTAAGACTTTCCTCAATGAATCAGGGCATCCGCATATCTTTATTGATGCTAGGAGAATCATAGTCTCTGAGGGATTAATGAATATTAGGGGCTTTATGATCGAATTTTCGAATGCTCTAACGAGCTTTATCAGAAAGAACAAGAATATCCTTGGTAGGCTTTTAGACTCGCTTAAGGAGGTTAATGGAGTAGAAATTTCGCCCTCCTCGGTGAAGCTCTCATGGAGTAAGAAGAATAGAGCTGATATAGCTTCAATCTTGGATCGACTTAACGAGTGGGCCTCTACACATGGCTTTAAGTTTATAGTTGCCTTCGATGAGTTCCAAGAATTAAGGTCTCTCCCACTGAAGTTTTCCCATATGCTCGCCTACATATATGATAACTTGCCGAACATAGTAGTTGTTTTAACCGGATCACAGATCGGCCTACTATATGACATGTTAGGTTCAGATGATCCGCGTTCTCCACTTTATGGGCGGGCAATATACGAAGTTAGGTTAAGGAGACTCACAAATGATGAGGCCTTGGATTTTCTAAGGAAGGGTTTTGAGCAAAGATCTGTGAAGGTTAATGAAGATTTCCTCCGAGAGGCTGTTAAGAAACTAGATGGAATAATCGGCTGGCTCACATATTTTGGATGGTACTCCTCATTAATGCAAGAGTTCTCAATAGACACAATACTTGAAAAAGCTTCAAGACAGGCAGTTGAGGAACTAAAGAATTTCTTGAAGGCTTCCAGAGCTGAGAGAAGATACCGAATGATCCTTAAATCTATAGCTGAGAAACCGTCAAGCTGGAGCCAAATAAAGAGAAGCCTAGAAGCCAAAGATGGAATAGAGATAGACGGCAAGAACTTCACGCAGCTCCTCAACCACTTAATGAAGCTCGGTTTCATAGAGAAGACTGATAAAAACTACATAGTGCCAGATCCAATATTACGGATGGGAATCATCAATCTCCTATAATGCATATGAAATAACGAAAAATTTTGGAGCCGGGGACGGGATTCGAACCCATGTACGCGGGTCTGCAGCCCGCCGCCTAACCACTCGGCCACCCCGGCAACCAGTCTGTCCACTTCGTTTATAACCGTCAAAATATCTTTCCATAATTTCTCTAATAAACTTTCTTTTTATGGTAAACCGGAGATTGAGGGTTCAAAAACGCTTTTAATAAACTCTATTAAGTAGTTTATTTGGTTTGTTGCTATTCCGGCAACCAGCATTGTTAGGCCTAATAGGAGTATTAGTAGGCCTATTATTCTTTTTTCGTCAGGATTCACTTTTCCGATTCCTCCACGCGCCTCTTTCACCTTAAATTTACATTTTCATTATTTGCGCATGAAGTACTCCGCATATTTCGAAGATGGCTTCCGGATGAACATACCCTTTCTCGATGGCCTTTTTAACTATGTTTCGACCGCATAGGTTTACTATTGTTGACTGCTCAATTAGTTCCAGCGCCTCATCTATGTTTGTCTTGTATCCATTATAGAATTCCTCTTTGATTTCGAAGACTATGCCGTCTTTTTTGAAGGTTTTCCCAAGTATGTCTGTGTCGCAGACCGCTAGGAGCGTGTGTCGCCCCCACTTAGTAACTTTAACATAGACTTCCAAGGCTTTCTCCTTCTATGTTGATTATATGCGTCTCACCGGGGACTTTGCTCCGCAAGCTTCACACAAAAGAAAGCTTAATCTTTTCTCCTTAATAATTTTTGTATCAGGCCTCTTACATATTGGGCATATGACAAACTCGTTCATGTATCGCTTGATCAATCTGTCTAGGGTCTCGCACTCGAATTTGCCCTGAAAAACAGCTCTTGAACCATCTATAGTTCCTGAAGTAGCCATTTCCCTAGCTAAAAACCTTAAGAGATGAATAGGCTCCCTATTTAGGATTTCACAGATTTCCTTGAAGTTATTCAAGAAGGTTCTTGAACCGAAAATTGTGCATGAGGCCTTAGGAACCTGAAGCCTTTCACGCTTAAAGACTTCGGGTGGAAGCTTCTTATATGCCTCCTCTAGCATTTCCTCGTAGTTGAGTTCAGCCATTTTCTAATCCTCCTTTACAAGATTAAAAGAGGTTTGAAACCTAAAAACTTACCGAAAGAGATTATAGATAAATTAGAAGTTTATTGCCTCATTTATCACCAAAACTTACAGTGCATTAGAGAACACTTAAATAATGATTCGCCTAGTTTTAAATTTAAGTGGTTGGAATGGGCGATTTAATTCCGCCTAGCTAAATTTCGTCTTCAACTGCTCAGTGAGGCCGCATTCTCACCGAAATTATTAGCCCAGAAAAATGCGAGAGGAGAGTGAAAAATGTCCGATTTAGGAATAACCATCAAAAAAGCAGAAAATCTTTCGGAATGGTACACTCAAGTAATTCTAAAATCCGGGCTGGCTGACTATGCTCCAATAAAAGGATGTATGATTTTTAGAGAATACTCATATGCCATTTGGGAAAAGATCCAAGAGATTTTCAACCAGAAAATAAAACGAACTGGTCATAAAAATGTGTACTTCCCAATGTTTATCCCAGAAAGCTTCCTAAAAAAGGAAGCTGAACACTTTGCTGGTTTCGTCCCAGAAGTTGCGTGGGTTACAATCGGCGGGAACACGCCCCTAGAGGAGAAACTTGCCATAAGACCTACATCTGAAACAATAATCTATACAGCCTTCGCGAAGTGGATCCGAAGCTGGAGAGACCTTCCAATAAAGCTGAACCAATGGTGCAATGTTGTGAGATGGGATACGAAGGGAACAAAACTCTTCCTTAGAACGCGCGAGTTCCTATGGCAAGAGGGGCACACAGCTCACGCTACTAAAGAGGAGGCTGACAAGGAAGTTATGGAGATCCTCAATGAATATAAAGATTTAATGGAGAATTACTTGGCTATTCCAGTACTTGCTGGACGGAAATCTGAGGGCGAAAAGTTTCCCGGCGCCCTCTACACGGCAACGTTGGAGGCTATAATGCCTGATGGAAAGGCGCTTCAAATGGCAACCTCCCATAATCTTGGACAGAACTTTTCCAAAGTCTTCAACATCAAATTCATGGGTAAAGATGAGAAAGAACATTATGTTTGGCAAACCTCTTGGGGAATATCAACGAGAATTATAGGTGCTATAGTTATGGTTCATGGAGATGATAGAGGGCTAATTATTCCCCCAAAAATCGCTCCGGTACAAGCCGTAATAATCCCCATACCCTATAAGGATGCTGACACAGCCGCCATACTTGCCAAAGCAAGAGAGCTTCTCGAAAAACTACGGAAAGCTGGAATATCTGTGATCCTCGATGACAGAGAGGAGTATACGCCAGGTTGGAAATTTAACGATTGGGAAATAAAGGGAATACCAGTAAGAATAGAAATAGGTCCAAAAGATTTGAAGCAAAAGCAAGTGACCTTAGCCAGACGTGATACCTTCGAAAAACTCGTTGTCAAGGATGAAGAGGTTATAGAAACTGTGCAAAAGCTCCTTGATGATATACAGCGTAACCTCTTTAATAAAGCCAAGAAATTCTTAGAGGAGAAAATAACCACTGTAAAAAGCTTAGACGAATTCAAAGATGTTTTAAAGAGTAAGGGCGGCTTTATTAAGGCGTGCTGGTGCGCAAGCCGGAGATGTGAGGAGAAAATAAAGGAGGAGACTGGAGCAACTGTTAGAGTCATCCCCTTCGAAAAGGAAGAACCCTTCTCAAATTGTATTTATTGTGGTGGTGAAGCAAAAGAGATAGCCTACTTCGCTAGGTCATATTAGTCCTTAATGGAAGGCTTTACGCATAATGGAGCTAGAGACTGAGATTTTTAGATTGAAGGAATGGGAAGATGACTACTGAAAAAGTTATGTTGCAAGAGCTTACTTAATAAGTTCATGTTGAATGCCCTGTAGAAGGCGGGCAAATCTTGGATATAATAGTTCTCGTGAAGCAGGTTCCCGAAATCGAAAAAGTTCGCTTTGACTACAAAAAAGGTCGCTTAGATAGGAGTTCAGCTAGCGCAGTTACAAATCCATTTGATTTAAACGCTTTAGAAGCCGCTGTTCAAATAAAAGAAGCCTTCGGCGGCTCGGTCACCGCGATAAGCATGGGTCCAATGCAAGCCGAGAAGACGCTTAGAGACGCGCTTGCAAGGGGCGCTGATAAAGCCATACTGCTGTCCGATGAGAAGTTCGCTGGCGCCGACACCCTAGCAACAGCCTACACGCTCGCCGCAGCCATAAAAAAGATTGGAAATTTCGATTTAATAATATGTGGTGAAAAAACCGTTGACGGCGACACCGCGCAAGTTGGTCCAGAAGTCGCCGAGTTTCTAGGCGTACCGCACGTAGCATATGTCGAGGAGATTCGGCAGGTATCTGGTGACAGTATTGTTGTTAAGGCGAAAATGGAGCGATCCTACCATATTGTGAAACTTAGTTTACCAGCGCTCATAACTGTAACAAAGGATGTGAATAATCCGCGTCTACCAACTCTAAGAGACAAGCTGAAGGCTATGCGGGCGCCAATAACCATCTGGAACCACCAAGATTTGGCTGAGGTTGCAGACCCACAGTATTTCGGCTTCAGCGGATCGCCAACACGCGTAATTAAAGTTTACACGCCGATAACCAAGATGAGAAAATGCCGGATCATAACTGGAACTCCCAAGGAAATAGCCCAAAAAATTGTGCAAATACTCGAAGAGAATAAAATTTTGTGATGAACCATGCCTAAGGAATGCGGCGTTTTAGTGTTTGCTGAGCAAGAAGACGGCGAAGTGCATAAGGTGACTTATGAATTGTTAGGTAAGGGCAGAGAGCTCGCAGACAGGCTTGAAAAGAAGCTTTGCGCCGTTCTTTTGGGCTATAACCTTGAAGATGAGGCTAAAGAGCTTATCTATTATGGCGCGGACAAAGTTTACCTTTTTGATCACCCATCCCTCAAAGAATTCGATGTTATAAGATATAAGCAGAACATAGTTGATCTAATTAGAGATATTCAACCTCACATTTTCCTTATAGGCGCAACGAGAATAGGCAGGAGCCTAGCGCCTAGAATTGCAGCGGCACTGAAAACCGGCTTAACAGCGGACTGCGTTGACCTAGACTTAGATGAGGAAGGAAATCTAGTGCAGATTAGGCCGGCTTTCAGCGGAAACATAATGGCGCAAATAAAAAGTAGAACTAAGCCTCAGATGGCTACAGTCCGCTATAAGATAATGAAGCCTCTCAATAGAGATCCCGAAAGAAAGGGTGAAATAATAAGGAAAGAAGTTGAGGACGTGAAGGAAACCGGCATAAAGGTTCTAGATAAGCTTAGTGCTGGTGAAGTTAATATTTCAGAGGCTGATGTGATAGTTTCGGCTGGTAGAGGACTCAAAAGCCCCGGAGACTTCAAGCTTATAAGGGAGCTAGCCGCTCTGCTTGGGGGAGTTG
This sequence comes from uncultured Candidatus Bathyarchaeia archaeon, assembly GCA_964637155.1. Classification (GTDB taxonomy): domain Archaea; phylum Thermoproteota; class Bathyarchaeia; order Bathyarchaeales; family DTEX01; genus DTEX01. The sequence goes on along the minus strand of CAZWWD010000016.1, from coordinate 15,268 downwards.
TTGGCTCAAGCAGACCGCTTGTTGATATGGGGTGGATAGGTAAGGAGCATCAAGTAGGGTTCAGCGGAAATATTGTTAAGCCGAAGGTTTACATGGCTTTTGGAATATCCGGTTCACCACAGCACTTATTTGGAATGAGGGACTCAGACATAATAATCGCCGTAAATAAGGATCCATCCGCCCCGATCATAAATGTTTCAGACTATTATATAATAGGAGATCTATATGAGATCTTGCCTCAACTAATTTGCGAACTTAAAAAAGTTAGGGGAAGTAAGAAAGCATGACTCACTCCGATATGAACCTAAATAATATTGTGGATGAACTTAAAAGCATAGTTGGCGACAGATGGGTTATAACACAACGCGAGCTCATGGAAAGCTATCTGAAAGACGAGACGCCTGATCCCCTTAGACCTAAACCAGCCGAAAAACTAATTCTCGTTAAACCATCGTCAACCACAGAGATATCTTCAATCCTTAAGCTTGCAAACGCTAGGAAAATACCGGTTTTCCCAGTTGGTGGAAGAACCGGGCTTGTAGGCGCAGCCGTGCCAACAGAGCCGGGCGTAATACTTTCACTTGAGCGCATGAATAAGATTGAAATTGACAAGGAAAATCTTATGGCGGTTGCGGAAGCCGGGGCCACCCTAGGAGATTTAATCAGGTCGGCTGAGAGTGCAGGACTCTTCTTTCCACCACATCCGGGTGATGAAGGCGCCCAAATCGGCGGGTTAATAGCCACAAACGCTGGCGGATCTAGAGCCATAAAATATGGGGTCATGAGAAACTATGTGAGAGGCTTAGAGGTTGTTCTTCCAACCGGCGAAATATTGTCTCTCGGCGGAAAACTCCTTAAAGATAATACTGGCTATGACCTAATGCAGTTAATTATTGGAAGTGAAGGTACTCTCTGCGTTATAACAAAGGCTGTGATCCGATTGTTTCCAAAAAGCAAATTTATGATTACGCTAATCGTTCCCTTTAACAATCGTTCGGATGCGCTGAAAGCTGTTCCAGAAATATTGAGATCAGGCTCCATGCCCCTGGCAATAGAATATGTTCAAATAAAAGAGATAATGAAAGCCGCCGAACACTTAAACGAGAACTGGCCTGTTCAGAGGGGTGAAGCACAGCTAATAATTATACTTGACGGGATAAGCCAAGAAGAACTCCTATCGGCATGTGAGGAAATATCCCGAAGATGTGAATCCCATAATGCAATAGATGTAATGCTGGCCGAATCATCTGAAGAACAGAATAGGATTCTGAGGATAAGAAGTAACATATACACCGCTCTAAAACCGGATATGATAGACATATTGGACGTAGCTGTTCCCCCAAGAAGCTTGGAAAAGCTAATGAATCAGGTTGACGAAATAGCCGCTAAATATGGTGTTTACCTACCGACCTACGGTCACGCCGGAGACGGGAATCTTCACGTGCACATAATGAAGGAAGATGTAAAGGATCTAGATATGGCTAAAAGAATAAAGAATGAGGTATACAAGATCGCCATATCATTAGGCGGCGTAATAACTGGTGAGCATGGAATTGGAAAACTGCGGATTGAGAATCTAGCCTCAATCTTAGATAGTAAGCATATCGAGATTATGAAGAGCATAAAGAAAATTTTTGACCCTAACAATATATTAAATCCACATAAAGTTCTACCATGAACCTAAATCGAGCATACTATGAAGGGGTTCTCCTTTCTTTCCTTACCTATAGTTGTTTTTCCGCCATGACCGGGATAAACAACCGTTTCATCTGGCAGAGCAAGCAGCTTCTCCCTAATAGATGACATGAGCTTCTCGTAGGATGAGCCTGGTAAATCCGTTCTACCCACCGAGCCAGCAAATAAGGTATCGCCGGTAAAAACAACTTTTTCTTTTCTACAATAAAGTGATATGCTTCCGGGAGTATGCCCAGGAGTATGAATTACTTCTAGCTCTAAAGAGCCAACTTTTATTTTGTCTCCATCTTTAAGCATTATGTCTGGAGGTGGGGAAACAACTGTTAACCCCAGCATCCTAGATAAATTTTTAGTAGGGTTAGTAAGCATTTCAGCGTCTTCATAATGCACCGCTAGATAAGCCTTCGTTTTCCTTTTAACTTTCAAATTACCGCTAATGTGATCTACGTGGCCGTGAGTGTTAACTATGTATTTGACCTGCAGACCGCGTTTTATGATTTCTCTAAATATGCGCTCTTCCTCAGCTTCGCTGAAACCCGGATCTATTATTAAGGCCTCTAATTTTCTCTCGCATGCCACTAGATAGCAGTTTGTAAATAGAGAGCCGACAGTTAATGGTATGATTAGCATAAGCTTTATTTCCCCTAGATGTTAATATAAAATCTTAAACTTCCAAAACATCTATAAAAAATTGCCTTAAAATTTTTATAAATAGAGTCTGAAGAGGAAAGTTTAAAAGTCTCCTTTGCAAAAGAGGATTGGGAACAAAGTATATGTGAGAGGAGAAAGATTTGATAGAGTTCTGCCCAAAATGTGGCACGAGGTTAATACTCAAGCGCAAGAAGAACTCGAAAGAGTTATCTCTCACATGCCCGAAATGCGGATATGAAAAACAAGTGGAAACGTTGATTCCATCTCCGGCTAGAAGAGTTACTGAGATCGAACCTGAAGATCGCATAATTGTCATCGGCAAGAAAGAGCAGAAACTCAAGACGCTTCCAGTAATTAATATTGAATGCCCTAGATGCGGAAACAACCTAGCATATGTCTGGCAAGTGCAAACTAGAAGCGCCGATGAATCCTCAACGCAGTTCTTCAGATGTACTAAATGCGGCTACACCTTTAGAGAATACTCCTAACACTACCGTATTTCGCTAACATACTGAAGTAGTAGAGATTATGATGAAACTTAGCAACTAGAAATTCTGTTTTTTAATAATCAGATGAATTTTTAATGAATGTTCAATAATTCTGTACCGCTAATCTTTTTAGTAATTTCCTCCAATAATTTAGTTTGGGGAATGATGAGGTTAGTTGAATTTTTTGGACGTGATAAGTGAATGTCTATTTCAAGATCGCCTCGCCTTCTTTTGTTGCTAGCCTTTTTATCGTTGCTATTTTTGACATGCTTTATTTTTATAGATGCGATATTCCCCTTCAGGGTTGAAGGAAATCTAACCTACACGAGAATTACAGGCGAACCCGTCAACCGTATCATAATTTATGTGCCCATACTTGAAGGCAAAAATATATTCAAAGTGTATGAGATGAAAGCTATAAGTCCCCGAGGAGCTTGGGTTGTTACTCCCGGTCCGAGGGGAGCTGATGAATATCCAGACTACTGGGTTCTTGAGGGTTCGTCTTTAGGGTCAGGTGAAACGCTTCAAGTGCAGTTTACTATGAAATACGATAAAGGCGTAGATTACGAAGAGTTTTTGTGGAGAGTTGTAGCGGATACGGAGATTGAGGTGCCTGTAACTGTATATCGGAATTTCCTCTTAGATATGATAGCTCTTCTGGCATCCTATAAAACTATAATAATTCTTTCTCTGGGGATTCTCTCCATAATTTCAGCATCCGCCGCTTTAGTTTTCGCTAAGAAAACCGAATCTCCAGTAGCATTCTACAAGCCTAGAGAGAAAGCTGAACCCGTATATCAGCAAATTCCAGAAGAAAAGAGTAAAAGATGTAAGGATATGCACCATATTTGTCTAAGATTTTTTATAGTTGATGAATGCTTCGGAAGCAGAGAAAGATTGGGGAACAAGTCTGGTCTTCTAAAAAATGTAAAATATTTTAAGAATGGTCTCGGAGCCCTATCCCCGGAATCTAAAGAAAAAATTTTAGAGCTGATTGAGGATGCTAACAAGATATGGGCGAAATGCTGTGTAAAACTAGTGCCATGCTTGGATGAAGAGAATGAACCAATCTTCAAAGCCCTTGATATCGGAGTTTTTAAGCCCTCTATAACCCTAACTGTCAGAGAACCTTACCTCAAAGTTAATGAGCACCCTCCTATTAAAGCCAAGGTCACCTACACTCTTAATCCATGCTCCCTTCTTGAAGGGAGAGATCTGAAGGGATGCGACGGCTTTAAAAAATCTAGAGTTAAAGTTAAAATCGTATGGAATGATAAACGTGTGGAAGATCCCGGGTATAGAGTTGGGGAAGAAGTTGGGGTTGAGCAATACAGAGAATGGATTTCAGATACCATTGAATATTATAAGAGACAGCTGACTGACGACAAAATCAGGAGGAAACTTGAAGAGGAGATTAAACGCAGAGGAATCAATCCAGACGAGAAACTTAGTCTTTTCAAGGAAATTGTGGAAAGCTATCAGAAGATTCTCGATATAGGCCTAAAAAATAAAAAAGATGGCTTAAGCATGGAGGTCTTAGTGGATCTCTTCCAAGTATTTAATGAAATGGTGGACGAAACCTACAAGAAACACTGTATAAACGTATTTGTCTTCAAAGGTTACAGCGATAGCTGGTATAAGGGTGAGGAAAAAGGTTTCGCTGAGATATTTGGCCGGGGCATTTTTCTCGACGAGCTCGTCGTTGAGAAATGTAGGGGAGATGTGCTGGCTCATGAGGTTGGACATAACCTTGGGCTATTTCATCATAAAAATGAAGATAATGTTATGCATGTTCCTTCTGGAAGGAATCTAGATGAAGAACAATGCGCGAAAATCATTAAACACCTAAAAAGCGGAAGCGGAAAAACAAAATATGCCCACTCAAGAGAAATCGAAACCTATCTAAAAAGAAAAAGGAAAGAAACCGAAAAAGCCGAGAAAGAGAAAAGAAAACCTAAACCAACCGTTTCCAAACCTAAAAAGGTTAAGCCTCCCCCAGCGAAACCTATTCGAAAGAAAGCCGAAGAAGTGGAGAAAATTAAAAAGGAAATAGAGAACCTTAAAAAAGATATTGAAAGAAAAGAATATCTCATCAAAAGAAATCATATCCGGCGGATGAGGGAAATCCTAAAAGAGGAATACGATATCGACGAAGAATCTCTTGAAGGAGACGATATTGAGAAGTGGCCTTGGCCCAAAGAGTATAAGGAGCATGAGGTTCTTCTTAGATTGCGAAATAGATATAACGATTATAAAAAAGAGATTGAAAATCTGAGGAAGCAAATAGAGAGTTTAAATCGCAAATTAAATCGTCTCAAAACTAAATGAAAATAGCATTCCAATTTTACATTTTTATAAATAATTTTATAGCTTTTACCTTCCACCCTTTTTAGCTAATTAGCCTAACTGATCCCAACGCCACCATCTTCAATATTCTTTTGGTATTTACGAGGAAAATGGTAAAGTTATAAAGAAGCTCGAAAATAAATAAGAAAGAAAGTGCATGAGGCCATGTGTGCCGGAGGGCCATTATTGTTTAGAATGAGAATTTCAGATACGAAAACCTTCAGAAGCGTGCTAAACGCCATATCCGCAATAGTAGATGAGGCAACCTTCACGATAGGCCCAGATGGAATAAAGCTTAGGGCAATGGATCCATCGCGCGTAGCCATGGTTGACTTCGAAATGTATAAAACAAGCTTCGATGAATATGAAGCAACGGAAGAATCCAAGGTATGCGTGAACCTAAGTGAGCTTTTAAAGCTTCTTAAGCGGGCTGGGAGAGACGACATCATTGAGTTATCCTTAGATGAGGAGACGGGTCGTTTCCTAGTTAAAATGATTGGGAGATATATCCGTACCTTCAACATGCCTACTTTAGAGGCTAGTGAAGAAGAAGTTCCAGAGCCTAAGCTGACGTTCAATGCTAAGGTAACCCTCACCACCGATGACTTTAACGACACGCTTAAGGATGCGGCTTTAGTGAGCGATAATGTTCGAATAGAGACTGATGGAGAAAGCCTTGTAATGAATGCTAAGGGTGACATATCTGGAGCTAGAATAGAGATAAAGAAGGGAAGCGACGCACTCATATCAATAGAAGCTAAGGAGCCTTCAAAAGCGACCTTCAGCCTAAGCTATCTAACCGAGATAGTTAAGGCGGCGTCAGCCACATCAGACATAGTTACGCTTGAGTTTTCAACAGACATGCCAATACGCTTAGATTTCAGACAGCGGTATGATGGAAAACTAGTATACTTGTTAGCGCCGAGAATAGAGGTTGAATAAACTCAACGTTAGATAACGTTATTCTCGCTAGTTAAAAGAGGGGAAACAGTATACTGACGTCAAGTGATCTAGCGAAATATCCATTCGTCCCGGAAGCCGCTGAGGAAGTTGAGAGACTAGATTTTAGGATAGAAAATCTCTTAGAGGATGATTATGCACCTATACTTGAAAGAGCCGAAAAAAGAATAATCGAAGCCTTAACTAGCAGTCCGCCGACAGTCAGCTATAACCCGCATAAATACAGGGAAGATATAGAAATATTATCGTTTCCAGTAGCAGTAGTTTTAGTGGCGGCGCTTGCCAACGAGTATGTTAAAAGGCGATACGCATTAGCGGAAGCGCGGAGAGCATACGAGCTTCTAAAGACGGAGGACGAGGAAAAAATAGTTGAAATAGCTAGAAAGTTTGGTTGGAGAATAAGGTTCTCCAACGAAAAAATAGGGTTAATGAAGTTTGATTTCGCCCTAAACTTCATAGATTACCTGCGAAACACGAGGGCTTTTCACGAGAAAGGCTGGAAGCTAGTTAATAGACCGGTTTTAGGCGGTGAAGTGCACTTATCCAAACAGGAGGTTGCACGCTTACTTCAAGAGGAGATCCAACGTTACATAGAGGCTAAAATAGATCCGAAAGTCAAATCAAGATTACCGGAAGAAATCCTTAAGCGAATGGAGAGACTTAAGCAAGTATATTCGGAAAGAATAAAGGAATCACCCCTTGAAGATTTTTCATCTACTGGAATCATTAATGAAGCCTTTCCACCATGCATAAGACAGCTTTACGAGGCGGCGCGTTCAGGACGCCATATCTCCCATGTAGGACGCTTTACGCTCACATCTTTCCTACTCCATATAGGTATGAAGCCGGATGCAATTATCGATTTATTCCGTAAGTCTTCAGACTTTAATGAGAGAATGACCCGCTACCAAATCGAGCATATAGCTGGTGAAAGAGGATCTGGAACCCGATACACCCCGCCTAAATGCGATACGTTACAGACCCATGGACTCTGCCCTGGAATGGATAATCTATGTAAGAGGGTTAGGCATCCATTAACCTATTACTTGAGAAAAACAAGAAGTATGAAAAGAAAAAAGATTGATGAGTCTAAAAATGAAAATAGATAATCAATCGTTTATTCGTGAGAAATTCTCCGAATTCTACAATAAGAATGCTAATAGGATTGAAATTCCAAAGTCAATTGAGAGCAGAGAATTCGGTTTCACGCTTTTCAGAGAAAAAATCATGGTTAGACATAAAGGGTTTATGAGAGCTGAAGACCTAAGAGAGTTTATAAGGAAGACTGTTCCCTCAAACGTTTATTATTCAGCAGCCTACTATAGTCTGCCAGAAGCCAAAATGGAGGAAAAAGGTTGGCTTGGCTCAGACCTATTTTTTGATATAGATGCAGATCACATACCAACCAAATGCAATAAGGAACATGATGTCTGGATATGCAGGAAATGCGGTTTAAGGGGGAAGGGGCCGGCGCCAAGTAAATGCCCAAACTGCGGCAATGAGAGCTTTGAGGAGAAAACTTGGCCATGCGAAATATGCTTGGAGGCTGCGAGGGTGGAAGCGATAAAGCTCATAGATATGCTGACGGGAGACCTAGGCTTCTCAATTAAGGATATAAAATGCTCATTTAGCGGACACCGAGGCTACCATGTTCAAGTCGATAACGAAGAGGTTCTCAAGTTAGATTCGATTGCCAGAAAAGAAATAGTTGATTATGTAACTGGAACGGGGATAGACGCCGTTTTTCATGGGCTTGAAGAAATTAGTAGCGGCAGAGCGAAAATGCTTATGGGGCCAAATCTAAATGAGCCCGGCTGGCGTGGACGCGCAGCTAAGGGAACCTACGAGTTTCTTTTAACGGCGTCCGCCAAAGACTTGAGGAAGCTAGGTCTAAGGAGAAAAGTCATCGAAGAAATAATTGCAAATAGAGATATAATATTGGAGAGCTGGAAGACAAGTGGTCCATGGAACCTAATTAAAGGCTTAGGGTTAGAGGGCTGGAGGAAGATAATCAACCGCGGTGTAGAGCTCCAATCAGCTAAAATCGACACGGTTGTTACAGTAGACATTCACCGCCTAATACGGTTGCCGGGAACCCTGCATGGAAAAACAGGATTGCTTAAAATTTCCTTTCCAGCAAATGAGATTGAAAGCTTCGACCCGCTTAAGGAGTCAGTCGCCCTCAAGGGGGAGGAAGCTAAAATATATGTGGAGGAAGCCCCAAAATTTAGGTTGGGGGAAGAAGTTTTTGGCCCCTTCAAAAATCAAACAGTTACTCTCCCAATCTCAGCGGCAATCTTCCTTCTGTGTAAGAATGCTGGCAGGGTGGTAAATTAGAGTGTATAATGAACTCTTTGAAGCTTGGAAGAAGGAGAAGGAAACACCGGATCTCCAGCAGCTTCCCAAAGACTTCTATGCGAGATTAGCGGATTACATGCGTAGAATCCGTGAAGAAAGGCGGATGATGGATGAAGAAAGTATCAGGGGAAAGCTTCTCCGGAAAGAGGAGGAGAACGTGAGAAAGATGATCACCGACTTAATCCGCACAAGATACGAGAAAATCTCGCAGATAATAGCCAAAAGAGAGATCGCGCCTCTAACAGCGCTAACAGAGGAGGAAGAAAGCCTATATAATGGATTATCATCCCACGTGGAAGCCTATAACGCTCTCCTAAAGGATATTTTGCAGGGACAAAAGCCAAAAATTAGGCTTGTGAAAACTAGGGGATTCATGGTTGTTCGCATACTTAAAGAGATACCGCAGATCGTCGGTTCAGACATGAAAACCTATGGACCATTCAAACCCGAAGACGTAGCTAGCCTACCAGAGGAAAACGCTAAAGCCCTAATAAAGCAGGGTGCCGCCGTAGAAGTAGAAATCCAATAAAAAGTTTAATTGCTAGGTTTTGGTTGCATCTTTAAGTTTTCTGGCAGTTTTTCTCAATTCAATTAGCATTCTATTCTCATTGTTGAGGTTTTCCTCTATAACCTTAACGAATCTACTTCCAACTATAACGCCATCAACTCCAGCGGATATTGCGTTTCTCACATGCTCGGGTTTCGAAATTCCAAAGCCCACTGCTAAACGTATTTTCCCCTCAGCTATAGATGAAGCCCTTTTTATGAATTTAATGCTCTCCTCCCTAAGTTTTTCCCTAACGCCAGTAACTCCGAAAACAGACACCAAATACAAAAATCCGGAAGAATACTCCATTATTCTCCTGAGCCGTTCATTTGAGGTTGATGGCGCTGCAAGAAAGATTGTGTCCACATCATATTTGTCAGCGATCACCTTATATTCGGATGCCTCTTCCACAGGTAAGTCTGGAATCACCGTTCCGCTAACCTCATTCTCCCTAGCAAGTTTGAAGAATTTTTCCAGTCCCATTCTATAAACTATATTATAATAGGTTAAAATTATAATAGGAACTTCATGCCTCTCAGCTATTCTCCCAGCTAGCTTTAAGGCTTCACGCGGCTTCATACCAGACCTTAATGCCCTAAGCGTGGCTCTCTGGATTATAGGTCCATCAGCTATTGGATCCGAGAAAGGTATTCCAAGCTCAAGCATGTCTACTCCACCGTTAATTAGTGCGTCAGCTATTCTCGGCGTATAGTCTGCTGTTGGATCTCCGCACGTCACGTATCCTATTAGCGCTCTCTCATTCCGATTTTCTAGCTCCATAAATTTTCTCTCTATTTTCCTCATATTCCAACACCCAAATACTTTGCAACAACCTCAACATCCTTGTCTCCTCTGCCGGATAATGTAACCACTATTATGCTGTCCCTGCTCAGGTTCGGCGCTATTTTCATCGCATAGGCTAATGCATGAGAAGGCTCTAAAGCTGGAACTATCCCCTCCGTTCTAGAAAGCTCCATGAAAGCTTTCACAGCTTCCTCGTCTTTCACAGCAACATACCTAGCGCGTTTGATCTCCTTTAGAAATGAGTGCTCCGGCCCAACCCCCGGATAATCTAGGCCGGCGGATATACTATGCGTCGTCTTTATCTGTCCGTCCTCATCCTGCAGAATGTAAGTTAACATGCCGTGAAAGACCCCTTCGAAACCGGCGCAGAGGGAGGCTGCATGCTTACCGGTCTCTAAGCCGTCGCCAGCAGCTTCAACACCATACATCTCGACGTCCTTTTCATCTAAAAATGGGTGGAAGGTTCCTATAGCGTTGCTTCCTCCGCCGACACAGGCGATCAGAACATCTGGCTGTCTCCCTTCCTTCTCGATTATTTGCTCCTTTATCTCTTTCCCTATAACGCTCTGGAAATCTCTAACGATCATTGGGTATGGATGTGGGCCAACAACCGATCCGATCAAATAATGAGTTGTTCGGACGTTTGTAACCCAATCTCTTAGTGCCTCATTAATTGCGTCCTTAAGGGTTTTTGAACCTAACTCAACCGGATGAACCTTGGCGCCTAAAAGTTCCATTCTAAAAACATTCAGTCTTTGGCGTTGCATGTCTTCAGCGCCCATGTAGATTTCAGCCTTCAAGCCTAATGCTGCACAGGCCATTGCGGTTGCAACACCATGCTGTCCGGCGCCGGTTTCAGCTATAATCCTCTTTTTACCCATTCTTTTGGCGAGCAGGGCTTGGCCAATAGTATTATTTATTTTATGCGCGCCACCATGAGCTAAATCCTCACGCTTCAAGTAGATTTTTGCGCCACCCAGCTTCTTAGTTAAATTCTCAGCATAATACAGCGGTGTTGGTCTGCCAGCGAACTCTGAAAGATAATATTTTAATTGTTTCTGGAATTCTTCATCTGATTTGGCTTCTTCATAAGCCTCCTCGAGCTGCAGAAGCGCTGACATGAGAGTTTCCGGAACAAACCTTCCGCCGAACCTTCCATACTTCCCATTTACTGGATATCCACTTAGTTTAGACATAACTCAGCTCTCCTAACCTCCCTAATAAACGAAATTATTTTGTTTCTATCCTTAACTCCCGGCTGTTTCTCAACGCCGGTTGAAACATCAACGGCGAATGGCCTAACTGAAAGTATGGCTTCTCTAACGTTCTCCGGCCTTAATCCGCCGGCGAGAATTAGGGGTTTAGGCCTTATAAGCTCCCTCAATTTTCTACTTAGATTCCAATCATGCGTGATTCCTGTTCCGCCATATTTGCCTGAAACATGTGAATCAGCCAGAATGGCATCAAAAAATTTAGCTTCTAACGAGACTGTCTTTAAGGTTTCTTCTGAAGCGACGTTAACAGCTCTTATGATTGGTATTTCATCTAAAAGTTTACGTATCCATCTTCCATCTAGTTTTTCACCGTGAATTTGAATGGCGTCCGGCCTCAATTCCCTACAGATTCTAAGAGTATGCTCTATGCTCCTAAAGACTGTGACGGCAATCCTCTCAACGAATATGGGGGTTTCTTTCATAATTTTTCTCGCTTCATCTATGGGGAGATTCCTAGGCGACTGCGGCACATCGATGATGAAGCCTAGCGCGTCGGCTCCAGCCTCAACGGCGGCATGTAGATCCTCCAGTCTGGTTATGCCGCAGATCTTAACTCTAACTCTTCTCATAGGCGTTAACCAACCATACTGTGGTTTCCCTAATTTTATTGGCGGCCATTATTGCTGAACCAACTAGGAAGGCATCGGCTCCGCAGCTCCTCAGAAATCGTATGTCGCTTGGAGTTTTTATTCCGCTTTCGCTGACGATGGGTCTGTCCCCAATCTCAGCCCTAGTAAATTTTTCAAGTATTTTCTTTGTTGTTTTAATGTCAACTTTAAGGGTTCTTAGGTCCCGATTGTTTATTCCGATCAAGTCAGCATCTGTTAATAGGGCTTTCCTGAATTCTTTGACGCTATGAGTCTCCAGTAAAACTTCAAGATTCCTTTCATGAGAATATTTTATCATCTCGTGGAGATTGACATCTGTGTATCCGCGCTCAAATAAACCCTCTATCAAAAGCACAGCATCCGCCCCCAGCTCGTAAGCGGCATCAATCTGCCGCCTGCTCACGATTATGTCCTTCATTAAAAGAGGTACGTTAACAGATTTACGTGCTTCAATTAAGGCCTTTAGGGAACCGGAAAAATGTTTAGGTTCGGTTAAAATGGAGATTCCGATAACCCCCGCCTCAGCCATTTCGCTTGAGATTAACCTAACGTTCCCCCTGTTCCTTAAGACGCCGGAAGATGGGGAAGAAAATTTAATCTCGGATATAACTGCAGCTCTATCACACTCCCAAACAGCTCTTTTCAAACTTAGCTTCTCTCTTTCCTGCATTTTGACATTAACCTTGTAGTATCCGCTTTCTAGGTTTCTCTTGGCTGTTATGGCTAGTAAATCTAGGAAATCACGCATATTTCTTCTCTAGCTCCTCTAACGTTGATAAGTTTCCCCCATAAACCTTAATTAGGCTCTTAAGTTTCTTGTAGGCTGATCCGCTCTTGATGGATTCTAGAGCCAGCTCAACACCATATTTGAAGTCGTCTGCTTTTCCGCCGATTACGAGGGCTGCTGAGGAATTAACTAAAACCATATCTAACTTTGGGTCACTAACTTTAGGGTCACAATAGAGGATCCTGAAGGAGGTTTCAACAGCGTCTTCGGAATCTTGCACGATTATATCCTTTAAGCTGAGATTTCTTATCCCGAAATCTCGGGGAGTTAACTCAAATGTTTTAACTTCGTTATCCTTAAGCCATGCTACTAAGGTTCTGCCAATTACAGATATTTCATCAAGTCCATCGAGTCCATGAACTATCATAGCCTCCTCACATCCGAGCTTTCTTAATACATGGGCTAAGGGCTCAACCCATTTCGCATCAAAGACCCCTAACAGCTGCGCTTTCACACCAGCTGGATTAGTTATTGGACCTAAGAGATTGAATACGGTTCTTATGGCTATTTCTCTGCGCGGTCCAATAGCATACTTCATTGCTGGATGAAACTTTGGAGCAAACATGAAGCCTACGCCTACTTCCTCAATAGCCTTCTTAACGAGCTCTGCTTCAACATTAAGATTTAATCCGAACCGCTCAAGCAGGTCGGCGCTTCCAAGCTTACTTGTAACCGATCGGTTTCCATGCTTGGCAACCACCACTCCGGCTCCGGCGGCCACGAACGCCGTTAACGTGCTTATATTGAATGTTTTTATTTTATCACCGCCAGTTCCACAGGTGTCGATGAATCTTCCATTAATATTCGGCCTGATCATGCAACAGAACTTTCTCATGACTGATGCAAAAGCAGATAGCTCCTCAACGGTTTCACCCTTCATTCTCAGGGCGGTTAATAGTGCGGCTATTTGAGCTGAGGTTGCTCTGCCAGTCATTATCTCCTTCATTACTTGGCTTGCTTCTTGGAAAGTCAGATTTTCCCCATAAACAACTTTGCCTATAGCTTCTTTAATCATGGGAATCCCATCCCATCAATAAAGTTCTTTATTATCTTTTTTCCCTCAGAGGTTAGGATTGATTCCGGATGGAACTGTACTCCCTCTATTGGATAGTGAATATGCCTCACACCCATAATTTCCCCATCGTCAAGTGATCTAGCGGTTATCTTCAAGCATGGGGGAATAGATTTCTCATCTCCCACAAGCGAATGATATCTTGTAGCCCTAAAGGGATTTTTGACCCCCCTAAAAACTCCAAGTCCATCATGGGCTATCATGCTTGTTTTTCCATGCATGATTTTTTTGGCGGGAATTATCCTGCCGCCAAAAGCTGATATTATTCCCTGGTGACCAAGACAGACTCCTAGGGTCGGCACCTTTCTACTTAGAGTTCTTAAAATATCGGGGCATACGCCGAAGTATTTTCTCTCAGCCGGATTTCCCGGTCCCGGAGATATGATAATTCTATCAGGATTAATCTTTATTGCTTCCTTAAGTGTGATCTCATCGTTTCTGTATACAGTTGGCTCTCCACCTAGTTCACCAACGTATTGAACTAGGTTATACACAAACGAATCGTAATTGTCTATTATGAGAACTTTCATCTGATCACCCACCTGTCTCCTCAAGGGCCTTAATTAGAGCTTTAGCCTTAAACTCGGTTTCAAGCCACTCTCTTTCAGGAGTGGAGTCGGCGACTATTCCGCTTCCAACCTGTATGTGAAATCTTCCATCCTTAGCAAATAGGGTTCTTATTGTAATTGCGAAGTCCGCATTCCCGTTATAGGAGAAATATCCGACGGCTCCAGCGTAGGGGCCTCTGCGAACACTCTCTAACTCATCAATTATCTCCATGGCCCTAATTTTTGGGGCTCCGGAAACTGTTCCAGCTGGGAAAACAGCTCTAAAAGCATTAAATGAATCGTAGCCATCTTTTAATTTGCCTACAACTTTCGAGACTATATGTTGGACATGGCTATACTTGTGTACTTTCATAAATTCTGAAACCCTAATTGTATTGTATTCTGAAACTCTACCCAAATCGTTTCTTGCTAAATCAAGAAGCATTATATGCTCAGCTAACTCCTTTTGGTCACTTAGAAGCTCCCTTCTCAGGGCATTATCTTTAGAGGGGACGCCGGTTACAGGTCTGGTGCCAGCTATAGGATAGGTCTCAACTAAGCCGTTCTCAACTCTAACAAGGGTTTCCGGGCTTGAGCCAATTATGAACCGGCCGTCCATCTTAAGAAAATACATGTATGGTGAGGGATTGATTCTCCTGAGGGCTAGGTAGAATCCTTCTAAACCACCCTCAAAAACTGAGGAGTACCTTTTTGATAGGACAACCTGAAAGATATCCCCAGAAAAGATGTACTCCTTTGCCTTCTCAACAATTCTATTGTATTTGCTTCTTTCAATATTCACTTTCGGAGTTGTAAATGAGAGACTAGGTATGCTAGGCGCCCTTTTAAGGCAGCTAGTCAATTCGTTAAAGCGGTTTTTACCTCTATAAAAGTAAACGGCTTCACGGCTTATGTGATCAAAGATTATTCCATCATTATATATGCCCATCTCAATATCCGGGAATTTTAGGTCATCAAAAGAATTGTTTGGCAGCTTCTCCCAATAGCGTACTGCGTCATAGGAAATGTATCCGACGGCTCCGCCGACAAACCTAAACTGATCATTTTGAGAACCCTGGAGATTTTTTCTTTTTACGATCTCTCTGATAACGTTTAGTGGCTTATCGACC
>CAZWWD010000015.1:0-21368 GCA_964637155.1 uncultured Candidatus Bathyarchaeia archaeon | reverse complement strand
CATATCTTCCTATACACCTATTCAATTCTTATCTTCCCTTTCCTACTTAAAGACTTAAGGATCTCCATAACTCTGGCTTGAGGCACATTTAGCTCCTTAGCACATTTAGAGATGTTCATTTCACCGTTGTTTCTCTCAATGTAATCTAGGACCAGCTCCTCAGCTAGGCTACTTACGTAGCCGCCTTTTTCATCAATTACGGAGCCGTCTTCACCTACGTAAACCTCTGATCCATAAACGGTTAGGGCTATGCGAGGCTTAATCGCCACAGCTTCGGAGGGTTCGGGAGCATAGAGCTCTTCAGGCGGCTCAGGAATCTTCCTCTCAATCTCCTCCCTGAGGAAGTCGGCGGCTTCCTTAAGTATTGCCTCGGTGGCCTCATCTTTAACAACAACTGGTTCAGGCGGCGTCATCGTTATCTCGGTTGTCATCATTAGCTCATTTATTGAGTTAATCAGATTGTTTAATTCAGGTGTTAGAGACGGCATTATTTTAGCGACGTCTGCGAGAGCGCCTCTAACTTCGCCGAAGACGCTTCTAATGTTTTCTAGGGTCGGCGTTACAGTCTTGAATGTCTCAAGTCTTAGAATCGCCTTCTCGACGGATAGCTGGACGGATTGAACGACCGACATAAGTTTTCTTATTTCAGCGATTTCATTAGCATATACTATTGCCCTGCTTTTCAGTCCCCTGCGTAAATACAAGGTGCATTCATCAAATAGCTTCTTTTCTCTCTTAGAGAGCTTTATGTAGGCTAACTCAAGCCTAGAATAGCATTTTCCCAGCTCTCTAATCGCATCTAGAAGAACCTCACCTAATGGCCTCCTCAATCTTCCAAATACTTCCTTTATCATAGGGGGAACCTCCCAAAGGTTTTTACGAAGATGATAAAAGGGATGTTTTATTCGTTGGTGGTTATCCGCACATTTATCACTGATTCTTTACTTTCAGCATGATCTCCAGCCACTAAACTTGGCTCTTTAGAGAGAATCTCTTCTTCATCCCCTTGAAAGACTACGTTGGAAACCTTATCTTTAATCTTTAGCAGATTCATTTTTCTGTAGGAGGCGTATTTTATTTCTCTGAGGATAGACAATAAAGATCGACGGAAAACGTCGTCCTTTACGTTACCTACTCCACGCTCTATTTCGAGGAAAGTTCTGGCGAGATGAAGAGTTTTAATGAAATTCTCTTGAAGCTGTATCTGCTGCTCTATGTCGCTCAAAAGATTTTTAGCCTCAGACCTTAATTCATCAATGGACTTATCGAATCCGGCGCTTAGACTCTCGTAGATTTCAGGCATAATCTCCTTATTCTTAAAGAGGGAATCAAGGATTTCACGCTTCTTTAACAATATTGGAAACTTCTCACAAAGTTTTTCAGCTCGCCTCTCAACGTCAGAAACCAAAAAAACCTCTTCTTGGTTAACTTTTAATCTCTCAATTGGGTATTTAACGACGCTTTCTCCTCTAATTTCAACTAAAACTTCCTTGACTTCACCTAGGGGATCCATTACAAAAGATATTATTTTACCAATTTCTCTACCATTTTCATCCTTCAGGTTTCTTCCAACTAGATTAGGGAAAATGTTGGCTGCCAATAATTACTCCTCCACGCATACTACTCCGAGTATTCTGAGGAACCGGAGTCTTCGCTTGTTTCCATGGCCTTTAGGGAGGGGAGCTCCGGGAACCTCTCCTTCATTCTCTGCTCAGCCACCAAAGCCGCCTCATCCAGAATTCTCTGGGCGTCATCACTGGCAATCTCGAAGTCAGGGGTTACACCTGCAACTTCACCGGCCTCAATGATCAGGTCATTAAGCATCGTTCCAATCTGCCCGAGCTCCCTTTCCGCGTTGGGCAGTAGGCCGCCTATTCCAGCTCTAACACTTTGCAGAACCTTTGTGGCGGGAGCCAAAGTCGCTACAACATTTCCGAGCTGTGTTACAGTTTTCAGCCGTAATGCAACCCGCTCTAGGGCTAGTTGGGCATTCATCATGAAGTTAGCCATCTTCCTTAGCTCTGCAAGTTCGCTGGCTAGAACGCGGGCTCGCTTCATCTGATGTCTAGAATAAGCCTCAACTATCTTAGAAAAAAGATACTTATCTCTTTCACTCAGACGGTTTAGTGTGCCCTCTAAATATTGTATTTGGGCTTCAACGCGCCTAATGGCAAGCTCGATTTTAGTTCTCAGGGGCTCTGAAGGCCTTATTGCAGCTTTAAGCCCCTTTAATTCCCCTTCTTCCCACTTTTTAGTAAATTTTGATGACATAAGCTTCACCATCCGATCGCTAGATAAATGGCTAACTTAATTAGAAGTTTAAACTTGTTATTACGCTCAGAATATCAATAAATATACATGCCTAATAGATCAGTGAGCATACATTGAAATTCCTTTTTGCTTTTTAAGTCTAAAAGCCGTATCTGTGGACGCCACTATTTACAGAAGAAATTATATAATTAACACCTTAAAGGAGAGTTGATCACTGAAAAATCATAGCGCATTTCTCGTAGCATTTTTCTACGATCTGCATAACCCGATAGGCAAGATTAGGGGGTACTGGCGGGGGAGCCTTATAGCGTAGGGCATTATATAGTTCTCTGTAGAAGATTACGCCGCTAGATGAGTAATCTTCGCTTAAACTCCAGGTTTCCTCCCTCCATGGAATATATTTATCGAAATTGTAGCTGCGATCCGGGGTTGGCTCAATCTTTAACATTCTTGGCGGGAGAGCCTCTGGATCAAAATACTTCCATTTAAGCGAGTTAAATGTTCCAGTTAATCCTCCCTGCGTTCCCATAACCAACCATTTATTTTGAGGGTACGCACATGCTCTAGTTACTTCAATATCTATTAGAGGAGAGTTAGGAGCCTTCAAAAGTATCTTCACATGGTCCTCAGCGTCACCTAAAGTTAATGTTCTTTGTAAGTCGCAGAAGACTTCCGGTTCCTTATCTCCAAGTATTTGGAGCCCCTGAACTATGGAGTGAACAGCATTATTTCTTAGCTCTCCTCCACCAAACTTTCTTAATGTTTGCCAATCCCAGCGTCTACTGAATACATGCTTATAAATTTTGATAAGAACTATACGTCCAAGCTTGCCGGAGCGAATTACTTCTTTAACCTTTAGGTAGTCTGGGGCAAATAGACTGTTGTGGAAAACTGTCAGAATATTTCCGGTTTTCTTGGAGGCCTCGATCATTGCGTTGGCTTCGGAAAGATTTGCGGCCATAGGTTTCTCGCAAACCACATTTTTACCTGACTTAAGAGCTAATATGGTGTGGGAGGCGTGAAGGTAGCTTGGTGTAGCAACTATGATCAATTCAACCTCTCTGTCTTTAGCTAGACCCTCGAAATCTGAGTATGTCCTACAACCAAACCTTGTGGCAGCCTCTTTTCTCCGCTCTTCAATAGGATCCGACACGGCAACAATTTCGTATTTGTCAGATAATTTTTCAAGGATATTTGCATGAATATTCCATCCGCTTCTTCCAAGCCCAGCTATCCCAGCTCTAATTCTATTATCCGTAGGGATCAACTTCCCTAAAACGACTTCTATTTTCATGTAAGCTGCGAAAACTCTTTTATAGGCTTCCTGTAGACTATTGGTTTGGCTTTGCCTTTGATCCTCTCGACTCGATTTAATGCTTCCTCAACTTCTTTCTTACCAAGATGAACAGATATATTCAGTTGCACATAATACTTTTCTCCCGACTTAAGTCTGATCACTCTGCCATGCTCTCTTTCAAAGCGCCTTGTATTAGGGAAGCTTGTACCCGGTTCTAACCCGACAACATATCCATCTTCTTCAGCAGCCGTATTCTTCCAGAGCGTAAAGAATGGAAGCTCATTAACCGAGAACCTGTGGGAGACCGCCTTATCTAGACTCTTATTAACAAGCATGGCTTCCGTATATCCCCTCTCATCGCTTAATAACTCCATAAAGTAAACGCGCTCAACAAAACCTCTCTCCGGCGGACCGAAAACATCAAAGGAATCTATATACTCCATAGCTACTTCGTCTCTTGGAGCAATACGCTTGATTGGAGCTACGAAACGTGCGCCCTCCTCCAGGAGGGGTTTACCATAATTGCAGTGGTACAGAATCTGCATTTCATCAGGAACCCCGCGCAAGTTCTCTATAATGTCTAAAATTTTTAGGCTATTACTTCCCGGAGTCGTAGTTATCAAAGTTGTTAATTTAAGATTTGAACCAAACATTGAGCTTTCGTAAACTACGCCTTCAACCCCTAACTCGAAGGGCGGTTCCAACCCGACTTTAACCCTGACTAGGCTGGCCGGCGTATTTGCTATTCTTCCATGTAGGGTTAAAAGCACCTCAATATCGCGGCCCATATTATCTTTTACTATATCAATGCCGGGTGCGCCTAGGCTTCCCAAACCACATCTAACAACCCATTCATTGAAGCCACGTAGCCAGCCTAAACCTTTCCTCTCTTCGAGATTTATGTAACTTGGATTAACCAAATGCTTTACTGGGGAAAGCCAACCTAAGAAAACGCCTTGGCATTCACCCTTCCATATACTCATACCTCTAGTAGGCACAACACTAAACGATAGCTTACCATTATCAATTTTCACTATATCAACGCCATCTGAGGGGCCGCCATAAAGCCTGCGTTTCTCTATACACCAGTTCTCTCCAGTCCCAAATTCATCACTATTTATGCTCCACTTTTCCACGTAGATTTCTTTCTCAACATCTATGAGAGTCTTAGAGTAGAAGCACTTGCCTTTGCTCAGCGCTCTGACCCCGCTTTATTTTACCAGAAAACTGTTTTTGTCGGCTTGCCGGAGAGAACCGCTTCGGTTTCATCCGGTTCAAGGGTTTTTCTTACTCCAGTTTTATAGTGCCAATCATAAAGGCAGTAGCGCACAAGTTTTATGCGTTTTCCCTTAAGGTTTTCCGGGAGAACTTCATTTGGTGTTCGCTTCGAGAAACCTGTTAGTTCAATCGTGAATATGCACTTCTCCCATTTTTCACCTTCTTCATCGGTGATGTATTCACCTGTTCTCTCTACATCGACAACTATTCCCTGCAACTTCCTAATTTTCATCTAAGACACCCATTCAACCCCATATTTGAGAAAGCATTAATATGCTTTATTTAATTTCAATAATTATTTTTCTTTTGTGGTAGAGGGGAATTATTCTAAAATTTTTAAAGTAACCTAGGTAAGTCTATTTAAGAGGGAAAGATTATGCGTGACGAAGTATGGGGGATTATTCTCATCATATTAAGCGTTACAACAATGATTGTTTATTTTTGGGCACTCTTTCTATCGCCTTCAGACATGAAGCTCTGGAAGTTTTCAATTACTGAGTGGGCGATACTTATTCCAGTTCTGATATTTGTTTACCTATTTCTATTTGTTGTAGCATGGATAGGATGGGCTATGGCCACAACCCCGCCAACCCTACCGATACCAGAGGAGGATGCCGAAAAAGAGAAATAAAAATGAACTATAGTCTTTCTCATGATGGAAACTTTATAAAGATAGAGACCCTTAAATTGCTTGGGAAGCGATTTTATGGCGATTACAATCAGTTTAGAAGATGAAGAAATGGTTGTTAAGGGCCCACACTACTATCTTACGAGACGCCGCTCTCTAGAGGAACTTGAGAAAGAAATCTATAAGCTTCTGAAGGAAATGGGACCTATGCCTCTATCCGCTCTGTGGAGGAGGCTTGATTGCCATCTATGGGAGGCAGCAGCCGCTCTAAGAAGACTGAAAAAGAAGGGGCTGATAGAGGAAAGAGATGTAACGTTGGAAGCCTACACTTATAGAGGCTAGGTAATCCCGCTTTTTTAGTTAAGTTCATATGCTCTTACAGAAACAATATCTTTTGAAAAAAGGGAGATGGAAAATTTTGAAAAAGACGTCAGCAATTTCAGGCTTTTATAAATTAAGTATTGATGAGAGGCTCAAAATTGTTAAAGAGTTTGCTGATTTAACTGATGAAGAAGTTAATATGCTTAAGGCTCAAGGCGCCTTAAGCCTTGACCTAGCTGACCGTATGATAGAGAATGTTATAGGGATTTTCCCAATGCCTTTTGGAATAGCCGTAAACTTCCTCATAAATGGTAGAGACTATATGATCCCCATGGTTATTGAGGAGACATCTGTTGTAGCAGCAGCAAGCTACGGTGCCAAAATGACCAGAAGCAAAGGAGGAATCTTCACAAGCAGCACCGAACCCATAATGATCGGGCAAATACAAACCGTTAGAGTTAAAGACCCGCATAGAGCTAGAATGGCAATCCTAGACGCTAAGGAGGAAATATTAAAAAAGGCTAATGAGCAGGATCCCGTGCTTGTCTCAGTTGGAGGGGGAGCCAAAGACCTAAGAGTTAAAGTGATTAACACCATTAGGGGGCCAATGGTGATAACGGAGCTTCTGGTTGACTGCAGAGACGCTATGGGCGCAAACGCCGTTAACACAATGTGCGAGGCCGTCGCACCGTTAATAGAGCGCATAACGGGCGGAAAAGTTTTCCTTCGAATAGTCTCAAATCTTGCAACCGAGAGAATCGCTCGAGCATGGACCGTCGTCGACAAGAATGCTGTGGGAGGAGAAGAGGTGGTGGACGGCATATTGGAGGCCTACGCGTTTGCAGCCGCCGACCCATATAGGGCTGCAACCCACAATAAGGGAATACTGAATGGTATAATTGCTGTTGCACTAGCCACATGCAATGATCACAGGGCTATTGAGGCTGGTGCGCATGCCTATGCTGCTAGAACCGGTCGCTATGTGCCCCTCTCGGTCTGGGAGAAGAATGAGGATGGTGATTTAGTGGGTTCAATAGAGATTCCTATGGCGGTTGGCATAATTGGCGGAGCGACAAAAGTTCATCCAATCGCCAAGATAGCCCTAAAAATTTTAGGGGTTAAATCCGCTCGTGAATTAGGCGAGGTTATGGCGGCTGTTGGCTTAGCCCAGAACCTTGCCGCTCTGAGGGCTCTTGCGCATGAGGGCATACAGAGGGGGCATATGGAGCTGCATGCAAGAAATATAGCTATAATGGCCGGTGCAACCGGTGAGCTCATAGACGTAATAGCTGAGCGAATGGTTGAAGAGCGGAAAATTAGGATGGATAGAGCAAAGGAGCTGCTTGAGGAATATAGAAGAAAGGGGAGAATGTAATTTTCTTTGTTTCATATGGGAAACGCTGAAGAAAAAAGGGGAATATTGTCTGATAAACGGAATGTTTTAGGCGAAAGTTTAGGGATGACCATGTAAAGGTTGAATCTTGAGGGAAATCTTAAATAGATTATTGAAAATCAGAGTCTTCAGCAATAAACATTGGGGATTAGGATGAGATGAGTGAAATCGAAAGATTTTGTGACGAATGGGGCCCTGAGAAAATTCTGCAAGTCTACGATCAAGAGACAAATATGAAGGGTATATTAGTCATTGATAACACCGCATTGGGCCCCGGTAAGGGCGGCATAAGGATAACGGCTACTGTAACCATTGAGGAAGTTTTTAGGCTTGCAAGAACTATGACTTGGAAATGCGCTTTAGCAGGGTTACCTTTTGGAGGGGCTAAGGCGGGCATAATTGCTGATGCGAAAAAGATTACTAAAGCCGAGAAAATTAAGCTGGTAAAAAAATTTGCTGTCGCTCTGAAACCGCTTTCCCCAAGCCAGTATATTGCGGGGCCTGACATTAATACCGGCGAGGAGGAGATGGCGGCATATGCTATAGCAAATGGCAATTTGAGGTCGTGCACTGGAAAACCAGCCCATATGTGTGTTAGGCCAGGTGAAAAATGCGGGATACCTCACGAGTATGGTTCAACGGCTTATGGAGTGTTCCACGCGACGATAATTGCCTCAAAATACGCCGACTTAGACTTAAGGAGAGCAAGGGTGGCGATAGATGGATTTGGGAATGTGGGTTCTTCATTAGCGAAATATCTCTCGGATTATGATGTTAGGATAATAGCTGTAAGCGATAGTAAAGGATGCATCTACAACCAAGATGGATTAAATTATGAAGAATTGAAGAGGGTGAAAATTGAAACCGGGTCAGTAATCAACTATGAGAGGGGACGGACTTTAAGACATGAGGAAATTTTTGAGCTACCAGCTGACATTCTTGTTCCCGCCTCTATACCCGACGTCATAAACGAGAAGAACGTAGATAGGGTTCAGGCTAAGCTAATTGTGGAGGCAGCCAACATACCAATAAGATATAATGTCGAAAAAATACTTCATGAGAGGGGAATTCTGGTGGCTCCAGATATCGTGGTTAACGCTGGAGGCGTTATATCCTCCTACGCTGAATACATTGGAGAAAATCCGGAGAGAATGTTTGAGATGGTTAAGGAGAGAATATCTAGGAATATTGATTTAATTTTGAGGGAGGCTCTTCGAGAGAAAACTCCACCTAGAGATGTTGCGCTTAGAATAGCGCAAAAAAGAGTTAAGGATGCTATGGAAAAAGGGAAAACCAGAATCGCAGGGTATGAATAATTAGTTGTAATGAATAAATCTAAGTATTCGCCAATTCTTGGGAGGATTAGTGTGGCAAAAATATTCTTTCTGGTTTCAGGTGAAAATCCAACTCTACCCTTCTCTGAGATAGAATCTATACTTAAAGCTGAGGGATACGGGTATCGTGTATTAAAAAAATTCACTCAACTACTCAGAATTGAAGCTGACGTTAGCTGCGTGAATGCGGTTAAGTTTAGGTCGGCGCTGGCTAGAGCTGGTTGCCTAGAAATATTCAATTGTAAAGCTGCAATAGATGAAATATTGGCTAATGTTGAGAAGATAAATGTTACAGAATTTCTTGATGAGGGCGACTCATACGTTGTCAGAGTTACCAGGGTGAGAGGGGCTTCCCCAAGCATTAGTTGTTTTGCGCTGGAGCGAAAGATTGGTGGAATAATATTTAATAGAGCTAAATGTGGGAAAGTTAATCTTAGAAATCCGGACAAAACCTTCTTCGGCGTATTGACGGATAATATGTTCTTTTTCGGTTTAAAGCTAGCTGAAATAGAGCATAAGGATCTGTGGAGGCGGAGACCTAGAAAAAGGGTGTTTTTTCATCCAGCAGCTTTAACACCTAAAATTGCAAGATGCATGGTTAATTTAGCGCAGTCAAAAGCCGGAGATCTAGTTTTAGACCCATTCTGTGGAGCCGGAAGCCTATTGATCGAGGCTGGTTTAATGGGATGCCGGGTTATAGGGTTCGATGTTAAGAGACACATGGCTGAAGGAAGCCTAAAAAATTTAAGGTTTTTCGGTGTGGAGCCCGAGTGGCTAGCTGTGGCAGATGCTCGGCGCCCTCCGTTAGCTACGGGAAGCATTGACCGTATTGTCACGGATCCGCCTTATGGAACTGCGGCTTCAACCCTCGGCTTTCCAGTAAGGGAGCTTATAGAATCATTCTTTTCAGCAGCCACCAACATTCTAAGGGATGAAGGCATTATATGTATTGCGGCGCCGAAAACCATTAAAATCCATGAAATAGGTCCGAAGTATGGATTTAAGCATCTTGAATCCCATTTCATTTACGTTCATAGAAGACTGACACGTGAGATCGCGGTTTTTAAACGCCGGGGTGATTAGATGAGTTTAAGAATAGTCTTTTTGGGAACCGCTGGAAGTGTGCCGACAAACGATAGGTCGCTTCCTTCAATTGTTGTTCAGCGTAAGGGCGAAATATTGATGTTTGACTGCGGTGAGGGAACCCAGAGACAGATGATTAAAGCTAGGGTGGGACTTAACCGTAAGATGAAGGTTTTTATAACTCATATGCATGGAGATCACGTCTTGGGGTTACCTGGAATAATACAGACCATGTCGCTTCTGGGCAGAGATAAGCCGCTCCAAATATATGGACCCAACGGAATCAAGGCCTTCATAGAGGCTATAATAAACACGATAAAATTTTGGTTGGGCTTCCCAATAGAAATTTACGAAATAAAAAGGGAAGGAACCGTATGCGAGGAGGAAGAATATGAGGTATGCGCAGTCTGGGCTGAACATTCGATACCGTCCCTAGCCTACGCATTAGTTGAGAAGCCTAGGCCAGGCAGATTTCATCCGGAAAGGGCTATGGCGCTGGGCATTCCGCGGGGGCCCTTATGGTCGAAGCTCCAGAGAGGCATGGAAATCACGCTTCCAAACGGGAGAATCGTTAAACCCGAGGAGGTTCTCGGGCCTCCTAGACCCGGTAGAAAAATCGTTTATACTGGTGACACAAGGCCATCAGATAGGATAGTTGAGTTGGCTAGAAATGCTGACGTTTTGATTCATGAGGCGACCTTCGGTGATGAAATGGCTGATAGGGCTAAAGAGGATGGGCATTCAACGCCAAGTGAGGCGGCTCAAATAGCTCTTAAGGCTAATGTAAAGCTTTTGATTCTGACACATATAAGCGCAAGATACAGTAGGCCGGAAAGCTTGCTGGAGCAAGCTAAAAAAGTGTTTCCAAACGTTTCTATACCCAATGATCTGGAGGAGATTGAGATACCCCTCCCTAAGAATGGAGGCGGCTAAAGGGAAGAAATTTGCCGATTGTTGTTACATGTGGAGTTGATGGCTGAGCAGCTTCTTAAGGTTCTCCACGCTTTCTTTAATATTGCTTTTAGACTCTATCACCAATGCACCCCTATAATTTGCTTTTCTTAAGGCTTCCATTAGGTTTGGCCAGTTTATATTCCCGAGTCCTATGCCGAGATGAGCATCAGATTTTCCATCATTGTCATGTAGGTGAGTGTGAACTATTTTCCCGCGGAATCTCTCTA
Organism: uncultured Candidatus Bathyarchaeia archaeon; assembly: GCA_964637155.1. Lineage (GTDB taxonomy): Archaea > Thermoproteota > Bathyarchaeia > Bathyarchaeales > DTEX01 > DTEX01. The sequence goes on along the minus strand of CAZWWD010000015.1, from coordinate 10,582 downwards.
TGAAATCGAAGATTTGCCCATTTATGTTTGCATGTCCAACATCAAATGTTAAACCTAAATTGTAGCCTTCATCGGCTAAGTCTTCGTAGAACCTTTCGAATTCATCTACCCTTTTAAGCAGAAATGGAAATGGATCAGGAACATTCTCAATAGCTATCTTCAGACCATACTTTTCAGCTTCAGAAAGGAGCTCTCGAACGGACTTCAGATTTATTTTCCAGTCTAAACCGGGGCACACGTTGCCTATAGCGCTTTGAATGCCAGGATGAAAAATCCAGTATTCCGGTTTTAGCTGCGCTGAGAGTCTTATTGATTTCCTAAGACGCTTCATTACAGCACGTCTAATAGCTAGCGACGTGGACGCAATGTTTATGTCAGCGAAGGGAGCGTGAACTGTTAGATGCAAATTTTTCGCTTTAATGAATTCTTTGAGCACACTTACTCTTCGGCTGTTAAGTGCGTGAGGACCCTCATCCATTATTTCTATGTGCTCGATTTCAAACTTGCTTATACGCTTCAGAGCTGTCCGGAAGGGTTCATTAAGGCAGAAAAGCATTGATAAACCTAGACGCATAGGCTTCTAAACCCCTTTTCCACTCTCTTCAGCCCAACTATCTTGCTGTTTTCGGCGTAAGCCAATCTATTAGGCTCCGGGGGTTGTCGCAGTATATTTCGACTCGTATAGGGCCAAGCGGCGACTCACCGTACGGTTGCGAGAAGGATATGTGCCCAACATATGCAACCTGCTTATTTAAGTAAAAAATTATGCTGTTTCCCTGCACGCCTCTTAGGAGAACCGTTCTCGCAGCGTCAAGAATTAGTTCTCTTCTGAGGAGATTATAAAATCTTGTGAGGGCTTCTAGCCCCTCAGCTTTTCCAGAGAGTCTTTTGTAATCGTTTTCTTCGATGAGTTCTAGGTTTATGTCTCCTAGAACCCTTTGAACAGCAATTTTAACTTTATCTACATCTTCGGTTGGATTAACTTCAACCTCAACTCTAACTTCCACTTTTCCGCTTACTTTACTCATCACCTATCACTTTCTTTATAATCTGCTTAAGCTGAGCTTCCAATTCCTCTATGGAGCCTTCATTGACAATCATGTAGTCGGCTGTAGCTATTACCTCGCCGATTCCAACGCTTAGCTCTCTCTGATCACGCATATAAAATGTTTCCCAATCTTTCGGATCGTCGCTTCTCCCTCTCCTAAGGAGACGCTGGAATCTAGTTTTGGGGGAAGCATGTATGGCTATAACTTTAAACTTGGGAAACACCTTCCTGAACTCTTTAACCTCATGAGGGCTACGTAATCCATCAACTACAACAACCTCAGCGTCTAAAGCCCTAATCTTTGGAATACATCTTCTAGCTAGAACCCCCGGGCCCTCTTCAGCTCTAATCTGCAGCATAAGCTTCCCCAAGTTTTCCGGTGTAGGCTCAAGATTCCTACGAGCGGCCTCAGCTCTCACTTCATCACCCATCACAACCACTGGGAAACCATACTCTCGTACAATTTCTCTAACTACCCCTTTCCCGGAGCCTGGCATGCCAGTTACGCCTATAACTATTTTAGCCATATTTAAGTCACTTTAGGCAACATTGAAATCAAAAATATTTTTTAAATATTTTAGTTATTTAAGAGATGGGGATGATGAAACCCTGATAGAATGATTATGTAATCGGGGATGATTAAACTATCCGGGGCTGACTATAAGCCCAAACAAAAATTATAGGGTTACAGCATTTTTTTTCTTTAATTTTTATCCCTAATTTTACTTGCAATGGTCTACGAAACACATTTATTTAATTTATTGAGCTTCATTATTGTGCTAAGCGAATCCAGCTGGAAGGTTCGATCAACTTGGAGATGATCCGCAGTTTTATCGCCTTCGACATTGATGATAAAAATGTCGTTGAGAACTTAAGTAAAGTTCAGATGCTGCTGCTCAAAACCGGCGCGGATATCAAGCTCGTTAAGCCTAAAAATATACATTTAACAATTAGATTTTTAGGTGGAATTCCATCAACCATGATTGAGAAAATCTATGGCGAAATGAGTAAAGTCTCATTTTCACCCTTCGACGTCGAAATTAAAGGTTTAGGCGCATTTCCAAACTTGAGACGCATAAACGTTATTTGGGCCGGTGTGAAAAAAGGGGCAAACGAGCTTAGAAACATATACTATCAACTTGAACCTAGCATCCAAAAGCTCGGTTTAAGACCGGATAACAAGGGTTTCAGCCCGCATATAACGATCGCACGTGTTAGAACCGGTAGGAAAAGAGATGAACTTGCAAATATCATTAGGGAATTTGAAAATTACGAGTTCGGTGTTGTTAGGGCAAGATGCTTAAGGCTAAAGAAGAGTGTGCTAACTCCTCAGGGACCCATATATTCAACCCTAAAGGAGGTTTGCCGCTAGAACTGTTGAGAGCAGGCCTTATCCTACTAAGGCTAAATGGGAAGGGTGAAAATGAGAAGGATGCGTGGCTGTAAACATGGACGCCCTCATAGAGGATAAAATTAGGGATATCTGCGAGAAAGTGCTTCACAGGGCTACTCCAAGCGAGGAAGAACGGAAGAAAACCATAGAGTTTTCCACGCATTTAATTGAAACTTTGAGATGTGAATTATTGAGGGAGGGCATAGACGCCGAGGTTCAGCTTGAGGGATCCGTGGCTAAGGACACTTGGCTTGCCAGCGAAAAAGACATAGACATATTCGTCTTGCTACCTGAAAGATATGGTAGAGAGGGCTTCATGAAGGTTCTTGAGGCTGCTAAAAGAATTTCTGACGGAAAGTTCCTGGAGGCTTACGCTGAGCATCCATACCTGGAAGCCTACATTAATGGGTTCACTGTGAATATTGTTCCATGCTTTAAGGTTAAAGAGGCAAGTGAAGCAAAGTCCTCAGTTGATAGAACCCCCTTTCACACGCTTTATGTTAAAAGCCGTTTAAATGAGAAAATTAAAAGCGAAATACGCTTACTGAAGGCTTTCATGCACGGCATAGGCGTATATGGCGCCGAAATAAAGGTTGGCGGTTTCAGCGGATACCTCTGCGAGTTAATCACGCTATATTATGGTTCTTTCCTAAACGTTTTGAGAGCTGCGTCCAAATGGCGTAAGGGGGAAATCATAGACATTGAGGGACACTATGAGAAAATGGAGGAAGTCAAAAAAATCTTTCGAAATGACCCCTTAATAGTTATTGACCCGGTTGATAAATGGCGAAATGTGGCTTCAGCAGTCAAAATTAACAGGTTAAGCGAATTCATTATGGCTTCCAGACTTTTCCTTAAAGAACCAGACATGAAATTCTTTTATCCGGAGGAAACTAAAATCTATTCAACTAGGGATCTTTTACGCATCATGAAATCTAGAGGAACAGACCTGATATTCGTTAAGACAGGTGTGATAAAGGCTGTTCCGGACGTGCTTTGGGGCCAGCTATTTAAGTCCCAGAGAGCGCTCATCAACTTAATTGAACAATTCGACTTTGAAGTTTTACGTAGCGAAGTTTGGAGTGATGAGAAAAACGTAAACATATTCCTATTCGAATTGAACTCACGTTTCCTTCCAAGTATTAAGAGACATGTTGGACCGCCAATTGAAAAAATATCTAATTGCGAAAGATTTCTAGAGAAGCATTTAAACTCTGAGAACACTTTATCTGGCCCTAAGATTGAAGGCGACAGGCTGGTTGTTTATAGGCGGAGGCGGTACACCGATGTTGTCAGCCTTCTGAGGGAAAAGCTTAGGGATGGAGGTAGAAGCCTAGGTGTTGCAAGCCTAGTTTCCCAAGCCTTCACAAACTCATTAAATATCCTAGTAAATGAAGAGATCAAGGAGCTTTATTCTACAAACCGTGGATTCGCATCATTCCTGACGGAATATCTGAGGGGGAGACCCAGCTGGCTGTCATAAGCTCATATTTTTCGTCTCAACCAACCTTACTATTGGAGAGCTGACAATGGGGGCCACTGTTCCCTTAGATGAATTTAGGGATGAAAAATATAGGCAGATTATATGTTATCCCAGATATACTCCAAAAGAGTTCAAAAAGCGAATTAATGATATGAAAAAGCTGGGTGTTAAAGCGGTATGCTTTGAAGGCAACAAGAACGTCATGAACGTTCCAGTCTTAGGTAAGGGCTATGTGGGCATAGTTCTGCTTGTAATCCTTAAAGATGGAAGTAAAGCGGCCTTAAAGATCCGTAGAACCGATGCTGAAAACGATAGAATAATTCATGAATCTAGGATGCTTGAGATTGCCAACAGCGTCAATGTCGGCCCAAGAGTGCTCGGCTACACAGATGATCTACTAATGATGGAATATATCGAAGGAGACCTACTTCCGGAATGGATTAAAAAACTGAAAAAAGATGAAAAAGACATCTCTAGACTTTACAGAGTGTTGAAAGATATTCTTGAGCAATGTTGGAGGCTTGATTCAGCCGGCTTAGATCATGGGGAGCTAAGTCGAGCAGACAAACATATAATCGTCGACGCCAAAGACAGGGCGTATATACTGGATTTTGAGGAAGCCAGCGATAAAAGGCGGACCGCTAATGTGACTTCCATAAGCCAATACCTTTTCATTAGAGGGGAAACTGCGAAGCTCATAACCCAAAAAATTGGACAAGTGAATGTAGATAAGCTTATTCAGACCCTAAAAACCTATAAGAGGAAACACTCAAGAAAAAATTTCGAGCTCATCCTAGAGACTTTGAAATTAAAAAGTCTACTAATAAAAACTTCAAAGTAAAAATGTTTTTAATGTACATGGAAAAAGGCTTAGAAGAGCATAAAAATTATTGAGGGGCTGACCTGAGGCCGCTGGGGGCTGGGCTGTCACCATTCTTCTTCCTCTTCCCAATCCTCTTCCTCCCATTCTTCCTCTTCTTCCCATTCTTCCTCCCAGTCCTCTTCCCAATCTTCCTCCTCTTCTTCGGATGGAGGCATCTTCTCCGGCATGATGATTCACCAAATAATGATGCAATATGAAAACCAAATAAATGTTTATCAGAAAACAAGAATGATTCATATGCTTTTTTGGCGTTTATTTCAAAATTTTCCCGGTTTCCATATACCACAGGTATAGGTCTAACTCTCCTAGTTTAAGATTTGTTTTGTCAGCTAGCTTGCTGAGCAGCCTCTCAATTTCCATATATCTGCGTTTTGTTAAAACCCTATTTTTGGGCTTACAAATTAACCCGTATCTTAATAAGAGATTGATTATATGGAAATCTATTATGGCTAGGTTCATAAAACCAATATTCCTGAGGAAATGGCTTGCCTCCTTATAGCCTAATCCTTTGACGTTTTGCACTAGCCAGCTTCTTAGAGATTTTTCGCTTACAGGAGATTCTAAAACGCTCTTTAGAGCATTAATTATTTTTCTCGCTTCAACAATGTATTTTGCCCTTGAAGACGGATAACGATGACCTAAAGCCCTAAGCTTTTCAGCCAGCTCATTCTCCGAAAGAGTTAGAAAGCCGTCTCCGAGCTCCGCTTGAATCTTTATGCTCTTTTCAGCACTAAAATTCGCTGTTAGTATGCAGAAGCAAAGCTCCTTAAATATCTCGGTTATCGGTTTCTTCCCGTTTTCCTTAAACTCCCTTATTCTTGCGCTAACCAAATGTTTAACTCGATCATTCTTGAGCTTCTCGATAGATTCCACTAAATCGTTAACGCCTAAATTTTTAGTCATCTTCAGCCACATCATTCCCTCGAAAATTTCTTTGTCTATCTAGGGAACCAAACCTCCATTAAGTCTTAGAGGATCTGCTAGAGGAAATATGCTTTGACAGCAGCCTTACTTTTGTATTTCACAAATTGATGAAGCCGTTTCTTAGGCTTCTAGAGGCTTACAATGAACATTAAGCGCTCAATGAGCTCCTTATACCTATTTCTTATGGTTACCTCAGTTACCCTCGCTATTTCAGCGATCTCCCTTTGAGTACGCTTCTCACCGACCAGCACCGAAGCCACGTAGCTCGCTGCGGCAGCTATGCCCGTTGGACCTCTACCAGATGTAAGTTTAAGTTCGGTTGCTACGGTGAGTATTTTATTTGCGATCTCCTCAACTTTCCCTTGCATTGTAAGCTGATTTGAGAATTTAGATATGTATTGACTTGCCTTGAGCGGCGGTATGTAGAGGTCTAGCTCTTTAACGAGAAATCGGTAGCTTCTCCCAACTTCTCTCTTACTTATGTTGGCGGCGCTTGCTATTTCATCTAATGTTCTTGGGAGACCGCATTGTCTACAGGCTATATAGACGGCGGCCGCACTTATCCCCTGTATTGACCTTCCACGTATAAGTCTCTCCTTAACGGCTTTCCTGTAAATCACCGAGCTTGTTTCAAGTATGCTCTTCGGTAGGGAGAGATTGCTAGCTATTTTCGTGATTTCCGAGAGGGCATAGGCGAGATTTCTTTCTATGGCATCTGAAACCCTTATTCGCCTCTGCCATTTTCTAAGCCTGTACATTTGCGCTTTTTGGCCAGCATTAAACTTTTTACCAAATATATCTTTGTCATGCCAATCAATAATGGTGGATAATCCCTTATCGTGTATCGTGAACGTAACTGGCGCACCAACCCTTGACCTTTTGTTTCTTTGTTCATTATCAAAGGCTCTCCATTCCGGTCCCTGATCAGCTATCTTCATGTCTATAACGTAACCGCATTCCATGCAAACTACTTCGGCAGCCTCATAATCGCGCATCAATTTCGTGCTACCGCATTCTGGACAACGTCGAATATCCTTTAACGTGGAGGGGAAAAATTTACTTTTATCTTTCTCGCTCATTTTCTTCTCTTCCTCTTTAAGCGCTTAGGTCTGGGTAAAACATATAATGGGTAATTAACAATTTTCTCGGGTTTACGGCCTTTAACTTCGATCTCAATATAGGGTGATTTTACAGGGCCGAAAACGTCGAGAACAACCCCGATTGGTTTCTTTTTGAAATCAAAAAGCGTTGTGCCGATTTTTGGGGGGCTCTCCACTTTGGCTATAACCCTGTTGCCCGGACCAACATGGAGAACCTGCCCAATCTTTTTCAAGTTGATACCTCACCTAGAAGAGATGGATAAAAAAATGAACTCTACCAATTATTTAAATATTTCTTAGATTCATCATGTAACTAATCTTTTTAATTCGGCTGCCACTTTCTTGAGAATCTGATTTTTATGTTCTTTATTCTTCTTCACCGCTATAAAGCCTGTTTCAATCCATGGGAGACGGGGGTGGGCAGCTTCAGGATATATTCTATAGTTTAAACCTAAATTTTTGAGGGCTTTTTCAAGCATGTTGATGCTTGGTGAGGGAACACAGAGGCTTTTTGGCAGACGCCTACCTTCACGTCTGGTTCTCGAGGAATCGAAATAAACCGGCCATAAAATTATTTCGTCTTTTCTCCGCATCTTAAACGCCTAAGAAACAACTATTGAAAATTAATGGAGAAAAAAGGCTTATAGGCGCCTATTTTTTCTTGCTGATTAACACAGCATTTAGAATTCCGCATTGACCCGGCCTCGATGTAACTTTGGCTGTTCCGAGGGGAGTTTCTATGAGGCAGCCTCTTGTTATAACTCCTCTCCGATCGTAGTCTACGTTGGCTGGATTTTTTAAAACTCTAATAATTTCAACCTTTTTTGTTTCCCCAGTTTCCGGGTCTGAAACATTCACCCATTTAGCGCTTACTAATCTAACTTTTATGTTACCTCCTCTCCTACGGCTTATCTTAATTTTATGTTCACCTAAAGTTGTTTCAGTTGGAAAGGAGCCCATTTCATACTTTCGCTTCCCTCTATACGGTCTCCTCTTTCCACCTGTAGGTTTCCTTTTATGTAGATCACCATGCCAAACGGACATAAACGTTCCCTTCTTCTCTTAAGAAGAAAAGAGAAGGCTTGGGCTAATATAAGCTTAACGGCTATTTACTAGCCGCCACCACGCTAATGAAGGCATCTACATAATTTTCCAATAGTTCCACATCTATTGGAGGCTTCGGCACCTTCACTTCACCCATATTCAGCAGATCCGCTTCCAGCTCGCCGGGTTTAACGCCATCTAATGCGCTTCTCGCGCAGAGGGCTGCTCCCAGGCCGGTGGCCTCAGGGAAAGTTGTTTTTAATACATCGCTTTCATGGAATAATGCTGAGAGAATTGCCAAGTATATGCTGTTTTTGGCGAAGCCTCCTTGAACTGCTATGTTGACGCTTTGACCCTCGGTTATCAGGTTTATTGCTATGTAAGATTCTATAGCCAAATATAGGTTCAGCAGATGATAGGCTTCCTTAGCGCTCTTAGTGAAGGCTTCCCCGATTATTTTTGCCTTAGAATTCTGGAATTGGCCTGATCCCTTAACTAAGCCCGGAGTTATGAAATCTTCCTTACGCTTCAGTATATCATTTAAAAGATTTACGTCAAGGCTTATAGCTTCAGGGTTTACTGAAAACCTCCTTCTTATGATCGCCGTGTAATATTCGTATTCAAATCCGCCTTTAAATCTGGATGCTCTGATAGGTCTGCCATAGGCGTCCACGTAATACAGAACGTCTCTATACAAGTCTTCTTTTTGAGGTTTAAAGGCTTTTCCAGGATACATGAAAACACACCATGTTCCAGTTGAAGCCAGCAGGAAATCTCGGCCTCTAGCAATGTAGGGCAGTAGACAGGCATTTGAATCATGTATTCCCGGCGTAACCAGCATTCTTGAGCTATTAATCGAGAATTCGCCTATTGGACTCCAAACATCAACTATTTCAGGAGACCTAGCATCAACTTTCAATTCTTCGGCAACTTTACTCCATTTTCCTCTTGTGACATCATAGAGGTAAGTGTGGCAGCCTATGCTTGTGACTTCGCTAGCCTTAAAGCCGGTGAGCGCGTACGTGAGAAACTGCGGTAGAAAAAGGATTTCATCTATCTCATTAAATACTTCCGGAAACTTCTCTCTTATCCAATAAACCTGTATTCCCACGTTTAGAAGCTGCCCATATGGAGGCGTGCCAGTCGACATATAGAGTTCAAGGGGGCTTCCAAATTCGCTGTAAAATTTGGTTCTGATTTGCTCATCAACTTCCTGATTATAGGATATTACTGGAAGCCTTAAGACACCGTTCCTGAGATTTGCTATTGTAGCGCCAAATGTTGTTATGGCTAATGCGTCAATCCGCCATCTTCTCGTAGCGTCCATAAACTTGGTTTTCATCCAGGAAATTATTGATTCAGCGTCGTCGCATAGTAAATCATTTATCTTTACTTCATCTATTCTTGTGAAATCTGAATAAATGGGTTTCAAATCTTCAGAAAATATGAGAAACTTTTTGTTTGATTTACCTATATCAAAGACCGCTATAACCCTCTCCATAAAATTACCTCAATCTCCCAAGAAACAATTTGGAGATACACTATAAAAATAATTATTTTTTAAGAAAAAGTTACTTATTTAATGCTACCTTGAAAGTTGCTGGCAGAGTTTCTTCTCCCCGCTTTTCAAATATTCTTTTTAGTTGCCGTTTCATGGCATGTATGTTTCGGCTTAAGCCGAAGTAATCCGCGAAAAAGTCTGTTGTTTTCAGAATTATGTCTCTACCATTTTTTTCTCGCGTGATCAATCCCATCTCAGCCAATTCCTTTATATGTTTATAGGCATGTTTCCCCCGAACCTCAATAACTCTTTTTTGCGTAACAGGTTGCTTATAGGCTATGTAAGACAGTGTTCTTAGGGGGCCGCTTGTTAAGAGCGGTCTTATCGCGAGCTTTCTAACCTTACTTGAATATTCAGTTTTTAATTGCATAACAAACCTGTGATCCTCTAATTCGATTATTTCTATAGCTGTATTGCGCCGCCTATAGTCTTCCATTAGTGTTCTCGCAAGCTTCCGAACTTTCCTTTCAGACCTAGAGCCTATAATACTACATAGGGTCTTGAGGTCAAGGGGGCGGCCGGCTACGTAAAGCGCAGCCTCAATCAGCCTGAGTTTAGCTTCAATATTCTCCTTCCCCCTTCTTCTCTTTTTCCGGTCATTTTTTTCACTCTTACTGGCGTTAGTTGTAGGAGCCGACGAGGCCATTTTTTAGTCACCTCTGTTCTCCTCATTCAGTATTATGTATATCTCGCCAAGTTCCTCACTCTGCCATAGGGTGACCTTGCCTTTCTGCGCCATGAAAAGAAGAACGATGAAAGCTTTTATCATCTCTATTCTTTCTAAGCCTTTTACGAGATTTGAGAATGTTATGATCTCGCCTTTACTAATTAGCAGACGCATTTTTTGAAAAAGCCGCTCTATTTCATCCTCGATCTCCATTAGGTAGGCGCTTATGGTTGGAATTACCTCTGGCGGTGGGAGAACAGGTTTGGGAGGAGACCTAGCAGGTTGAACCCTATCGCTTCTCAAGGCTTCATCCAAGGCTTCTAAGAGATTTTGTATGGTCGTGGTAGTCAGCTCATAGCGTAGTGGCAGAATAAGCGGCGGCGGTATAAAATCTGAACTTGGTTTGGGAGGAGGTGGGGGAGGTTCTTCAAGCTTTAGAAGCAAATTAGACTTCAACAGATATATGGACGCCGAGGAGT
>CAZWWD010000014.1:0-22290 GCA_964637155.1 uncultured Candidatus Bathyarchaeia archaeon | reverse complement strand
TCACTGGATCTTTCCAGCTAGGCTTAGACCCATAAATTATCTCAGCCACTAACGCCAGACCCCTAACGGTTGATGGACCTATACCTTTGATTCCTAATAGTTCTTCATAGTTTTTCGGCTGAATTTCATACGCCCTTCTTAGAGCCTTCCAGTTTATTGAGAAAGGCATCGATAAGAACTCTGTGATATAATCCTCCCACTTTTTGTCCCGTATTTCCGGAATCCACTCCTGAAGAGATCTTTGATATGCCGGTCGCATCATCTTAAACATTCTTGCAACCTTTTCAGTTCTTTCCTTAGCTACGTCAACGGATGTTTTGCGGCATTCTTCGCTTTCCTTCGCTGTCATGTCTAAAACTATTGGTCGCCGTGTATCGCTGACTATTGCCTTATGTGGCTCAACAACAAAGCTTCTAATTTGATCTGAAAGCCAGTGGTATCTGCGCGCCGTCCTATCATTTATGTTCATTCCTTGCTGTATGACCGCCCACTTACCATCTTCAGTCACAAAAAATGCATGGTGATATAATGGGTAACCGTCTTGAATAGCCGCGTTATCCACCTTCGCACTCATTCTGCTTGCATACTGCAAATTATTTATCTTGTCAGTTGAGAGATTAAATGCTTCCCCGACCTTAACTATTTCAGATAAGGTTCCCCTGGAAAGTTTGCCCTTACCGCCGCAGACAGCTATGCCTAAATCCTCATCTTTTAGGGCTGTCTTTAAAACTCCGGTGACAACTGTTGTTACGCCTGAAGAGTGCCAGTCATAACCTAAAACGCAGCCGAAAGCCTGAAACCAGTATGGATCCGAAACCCTTTGGAGAAATACGTCCCGTCCGTACTCGTCAACGATAATTATAACTATCTCCTTGGCTAATTTTATCATGCGCTCAACTAGCCACTGGGGAGCCTTACCGCGATGAAGCGGTAACTCAGCGAATCCGGTTCTTCTCAATTAGACCACAAACTAATAACTAGTGTTTTTCTCCACCTATTCAAAATTAAAATTAGGTGAAAAAGTAACTTAAGCTTTCCGTGTAATGCGGCTCAAACAGGCCCTCTTTATTCTTTTTAGAATTTTCCCTTCCCGATCTATTTCTCCATGCCTAATTCTCGTTGTTGAAATAGGGATTCTATCTTCAGCTAAAACCATATCAATAACAATTATCTCCAGCGGTTTAAGCCCATTCTTTATCCTTAACGCATTTAGCTCTCTAGCCCTCGCTTCAGTTTCCCTACTAACAACTATTGCCTCAATTTCCTCGCTTGTTGCAGCCGGCCCGAAAGGATCTGAAAGCGGAGTTATCTTCGCTCTATCAAGAACGCCAGAACCCTTAAGAAACTTTGTTAGCTCCCTCATTCTATCCTCATAGGGAGCGATATCATGATTTTTACGCAGTTTCCTCGCAAATTCATCGGTGCATAGACCTATCCAAACTCTTTCACCGTATTTGAAGGCGGTTGCAAGCAAAGCCCTATGCCCCTTATGCAGCTCGTCAAAGGTTCCGCCAACAGCGACAACTTTAAATCGAAGACTTCGCTCTTCAGATTCTCTCATCTTCAATCCAACCGGAAATCTATGGTTTAGTAGCGTTCTATGATTTAACATTTTTCCCTTTCGCTCCAAGATTGATTTACTCCTTAAATGGATTAAGAGACGGAAAAGCTTGAATGCATATTTTAAGAATCGGTGGACCAAGAATTATGAGGAATGGAATCTCAGTCGCGAAAGTCCATATCAGCCAAATGAAAGCCACATATAAAGGTAGCTGAAATCCGCCTCCAACGGCGGCTGGTAAAACAAATATTTGGCTATAAGCCCAGACCACGAAACCTATGATCGTGCTGCCGACACCTAAACCTATTATTGATGCTATACCATAGCTCCTCCACTGAGGCCACACATACCCCACAATAACCATTAGAGCGTAGCTTGCAATTGAAAGCCCTATAAACAAAATTGCAGCATTAAGCGAAACATAGGTTAGCAGTAAATACTCTAAGAGGGCGAATCCAGCTAGGAGAATTATGCTCGTCACAGCGATCATTTTAGTCCAGTCTATCCTCCTTCTCGAAATGTATCCAATAAGATAAAAGCCAATAAAGTTGGCTGTCACTCCGGCGGAAAGGCTGAGCAGGGGATCATGATGTATTAGAAGATCACTTATAAATATGCCTATGGCCGCTCCTAAACCGCCGACTAGAGGGCTGAAAAGCACCGCGAAAACCGCTGGAATAACAACTGAGGGCCAAAATCTAACTATGCCGACCCCGGGGGTTGTTATTGGGGCTAATAGGTAAATCATATAGCCAACAGTACCATAGAGGACTCCGCACAGGGCGCTTGCAACAATGTCCAGAGTTCTCATAGATATCAGACTCCGTATTAAGCATGGATAGGAGTATATGGAGAAATAAGATTTTTGTATGAAATGTTTAAACATATTTAATCTCTATTCACAAAAAGATAAGTAAGTGAAAATATAACGAACATTAATTGTCCCAAAAAGAAACATAAGCGGGGTTCTACTTGGTGATCGTTGGTTTAGATATTGGAGCGAGCATGGCTAAAGCCGTTCTTGTAGATGAAACCTTAAAAATAATTGATAAACGCGTATCGCCAGTAGATAAGCCCGAAGCCACAGCCCTAAAGGTCTTAAAGGGTTTTCCCAGTAGATTCACCGTGCATGCCATTGCTGCTTCCGGCGGAGGGTCAAGGCTAATCGGCGATGAGATCCTAGGTTTGCCGGTTAAGAGGGTTGATGAGATAAAGGCAATAGGTCTCGGGGGCTTGTTTCTAGCCAAAAAAGATAGAGGCTTAGTTGTGAGCGCTGGAACAGGAACCGCGCTTGTGGCCGCTTATGAGGGAGGTAAAATCGTGAGACACGTTGGTGGAACTGGAGTTGGCGGGGGAACGATCCTTGGGCTTTCTAGGAGAATTCTAGGCATAGCGGAATTTGAAGTTTTAGAACGTATGGCTTTAAGGGGTGACGCTAAAAGAGTGGATTTGTCGGTTGGCGACATTATTGGCGGGCCTATTGGAATGGTTCCTGCTGAGGCAACAGCCTCCAACTTTGGGAAGCTAACCAGAAAATCCGACGACGCTGACATCGCGGCTGGAATATTTAACATGGTTTCACAAACCATTGGCGTTATAGCAGCCATGGCTGCAAAGGCTTATAACTTGGAGGATAGCGTGATAATCGTTGGAATGCTAGCCAAGAGCAGAATATTCTCGAAAATCATACGGGAAACCACCAAACTATTTGGCGTAAAAGCTCTAATACCGGAAAACTGCGAGTTTTCCGGAGCCATAGGAGCAGTGATCTCGATCTCCGGTGGCTTCTCTTCTAGTTAAAGAGATTCACTTCTCTTCACCCCAAGTGTTTGCAGCTAATGATAAGCTCACAAGCTAATCTTCCCATTTTTAAGATCATCTACTTAACTTGAATCTATTGCTGAATATGCTGTTGCGGTAACAAGCCTTAATACATTTGCCGCACACCGGGGCATCTAAGCCAAGCTGAATAATATATCTCCTACAGTTTTCTCTATAATTTTCAAGTTTGTCTTTGTTCTTGAGAAATGGGCAAGCTTCGAGGCAAGCTTCGCATTCCCCGCATAAACTTTCAATTTTTCTTCCAGATGGAAGCGGAAGATCTACTATTATCGATGCAAATCTTATAGCGCAGCTAAACTTCTCATTAACAATAAGCTCGTTTTTTCCTCTCCACCCTAAACCAGCATTCTCAGCTACAACCCTGTGAGAAACAGTAATTCCATAATATTCCTCAACATTTTTAGTAGGCATTTCTTCTATTGTCGCTTGTATCGGTATGCCGCCCAATGAATCTGCAATTTCCCGAGAAATTAAATTCAAGAGATTGTTTATCTTATGGTATTCTTTTACATATAGGTTCCATTTATTCTTGTCAATTGTTCCATCAGCCAACCTAACATTAATGGAGTCAATCGCATATTCCGGAAAAGCTATTCCAATGCAAATAATGAATCCGCTTTCCATAAGACTTCGAAATTCTCCACCGCAAATGTCCTCCAACCTAACTCTCTGAATAGGCATTAAATCATCATAAACGCTTTTGAATCTGGCCACTCCAATAATTCCATCATAACCTGCTTCCGCCAGTTTCTGAATAAAGAAGCCCTTAATCTTTTGGAAGTTTTTCATTCGTTTCATGCACCCAAATTTCTAATAAGAAACTAATACTTTTTTCGTAATATTCCCGCCGCCAAAAAAGCGTTGTATTGGCGTGCTCAGTAATACTCAAAACTCCACTAAAGTTTCGCTCTCCCGTTTAATCCTGAGATGATATCGCTTAATATTACCTTAAATTATTTCTACATGATGCTTCAGATTACTCATCAACGTAAAGTTTAAAAGTTAAGTCTACATTTTTGGATATACCTTAGAGGTGCTTTAGGTTTTGCCTCTCGATCCAATCCTTGAGAGAAAATTGCAGGTATTAATTAAACTTCGAAATTACAAGCTCCTGGAGAGGGAGGAAACTAAAGAAGGAGCATTAATCACTGTTGAAAACCATGAAGGAAAAAAGGTTCTCATATGGGCTATATCAACTACTGATGCGATAGGCGTCAGATACGTTAATCAGATGCTAAAGCATATTGACTCTAAAGGCGTTGAAGAAGGAATAATGATGAGCAAGAAATATACTCAATCCGCTAAGTCTATGGCCAGAAGAAAAAACATCGAACTTATCTCGCAAAATTTCCCATCATTCAACATTTTCGAACACTACTTAGTTCCAAAACATGAGATCCTCTCCCCCAAAGAAAGAAAAGCAGTTTTAGAGAAGTATCGTATTGAACCCTACAAACTACCGCATATAAAGGCTTCCGATCCAATAATCCGCGTCATTAAGGCTAAACCGGGTGACATAATAAAGATAACGCGGAAGAGTCCGACAGCTGGAGAATACGTTTACTACCGTTATGTGGTTGAAGGCTAAAAAATGCTCTAGTAATCACGTTTGCCCCCTCATTTTGCTCTTAATTTCATATAAAATCACCAGAGCTTCGCCTAAAGGTATGCCCAGCTCTACAGCAAGCCTTCTAGGCGTTATGTTCGGTTGCTCCCGAATTATCTTCTCTTCCACATATGCTTTGTGATGCTTATACATCACCATGGCGTGAACAGTTTCCACAAGTATCGGCCAGAGGGGATTATTCAAGTATCTATTGAATTCATCTTCACTCATAAACTATCACTCTCTGGGAAAGGAAATGGACTCTGCTCAAAATCCACTTTAGGCAGAAAGAGTTGTTTGAGGGGGTTTAAAAAAGTATTTTGGCCATTGAGGCCACTTTGATGAAATAGATGTATCAAAGTCGATTTCCAATTCCATGCCCACCTTTAGGTCTTCGTGCTTCACATTCCTGATGATCCCTGGCAGACGGACCCCCTTTTCAAGCTCAATTATTCCAATTGCGTATGGAGACATATGCTGAAACTCTTCCGGGGCAACGTAGATCACGGTGTACGTTAGCAGTTTACCCTTGTTCTTCAGTTGAATCCAGCTTAAATCCTTTGAAAGACATTTTGGGCACATTGGTCTAGGTGGAACAAAAATTAATCCACAATTGTTACACTTAGCGCCCATAAGTTTTCTTTCACCTATAAATTTATAGAATTGTTCAATTGTAAAGGGAATTTCACTCATAAAATCACCCCCTACGGTATATGTGAACTATGCATGTGGCTCCGCTTCCACCTAGATTTTGAGTTAAACCTACTTCGCATCCCCCGACTTGTCTCTTATCAGCTTGCCCAGTTAACTGTAGAAAGATTTCGTAGAGTTGAGCGACGCCGGTTGCTCCAACCGGGTGGCCCTTAGCCTTAAGTCCCCCGCTCGTATTTATTGGTAGCTCACCCTCCAGCATGGGAGCTCCATCCTCAATAAATTTCCCTCCCTCCCCTGGTTTACAGAAACCTAGATCCTCATAAGCCATTATCTCAGCTATTGTAAAGCAGTCATGAATCTCCGCGACATCAATATCCTGAGGGGTTAGGCCGGCCATTTCATAGGCCTCTTTAGCAGCTATTTTCGTTGCTTTTAGGCTTGTTAGATCATCTCTCTCATAGAGTCCTATCGCATCTGTTCCATGCCCCGAGCCAATTATGTAGACTGGTGTATCAGTGTATTTTTTAGCTATCTCCGGCTTAGTTAGGATCGCGCAGCTGGCTCCATCGGAAATCAGGGAGCAATCATAAAGTTTCAGCGGTTTAGCTATAACCCTCGAATTTAAAACCTGTTCAACTGTAACCTCCTTCTGTAGGTGAGCTTTAGGGTTTAATGTGGCATTATGATGGTTTTTAACTGCGACAAGAGCCATCTGCTCCTCGGTTGTGCCATACTTGTGCATGTGGGCTGTTGCCATAAGCGCAAATAAACCTGGGAAAGTTGCGCCATTCCATTGCTCAAATGGGTAGTCAGCGGCCATAGCTAAGTATTCGGTTGCCTCAGAAGTTGTTCTATGAGTCATTTTCTCGAATCCCCCCACCATAACAATGTCATATAATCCTGAAAGTATCGCAAACAATCCGCATCTTATCGCAGCGGCGGAGCTGGCGCATGCAACCTCGACTCTGACAGCTGGTATGGGTAGTAGGCCCGCCCAATCCGACATTATTGGGGCTGAGTGACATTGATGCTCAAAGGATTCGCTCATGTTGCCGATTATGAGTAGCTTAATATCCTTTCTAGGATCTAGGTCTGGGCATCTCTCAAAAGCCTCTAAAGCTGCCTCAGCAAATAACTCTCTTCCCGAAAAGCCTCCTCTTTTACCGAACTTGGATAACCCCGCTGAAACGATGGCTGCTAAGGGTTTGCCTCTCAACCTATTCATCTCCAAAATAGTTTCAGCTTCCAAACTTAATGATTGAACCTAATATTTCTCGATGAAATATATATCACTAATGTAAAAAACGATTTTTTGTTTCTAAGGGGAATGCCCACTCATGCTTTATTTAGCAATGTCAAGTCCATGCTGCATCCCAGCGGGTTCCATCAGCCTAAGTTCATTTTTTCCCTAATGACTTCAGCTATTTCTTCTGCTTTCCTTATTCCCAGCTGCGTTATTTTGTATTCTCCCTCAGCTACCTTCTCAACTAGGCCTTTATCAACAAGCTTAGGTAGCTCGTTACTCACGGTCTTTTTAGCTTTTCCCGTGAACCTTGAGAGCTCGCTTGTAGATAGGGTTTCCTTTTGAAGTTTTCCGATTTTATTACCCATATAGGCTCCCAAAAGAACTAGACAGATGGCATTTTTAGCGGACAAATTAATGTTTGGATTGATTATTGGCCCATCAGAAGTTATTTCCATCAACCCTGCGATTTCATCAGCTATTTTAATTAAGTCCGGTGTATAAACTATTTTCTGAAACGCTCTTATGCTAGGATAAACCTGTGATAAAAAACGCAATATAGACTTGAGAACCTGATCTGCGTCACCCTCAAAATCTACCTTCGCTCCACCAAATTCCAAATGCGCCCTCACTTTTCCTTTCTCATTCAATTTCTATTCTTCCTCCGGTTTAATTCTAGGCAAGATTTCATTTAAGAAGAATTTTATACCCAAAGTTGTTATTTTATATTCTCCACGTCCAACTCTCTCAACTAAACCCATATTTGTTAGCTCGCTTAAGCGGGCTGCAACCGTTCCACTCTTACTGCCAGTTGAAGCCATAATTTCAGCCGTAGAAAGAGTGTCTCTATCTAATCGTCCGGTTCTATATCCAATATATGCCTTAACAAGGTTCAATATTATTACATTCCGATCTCCACCTAGCTTTCCCCGCGGGACAGTTATCACTGGCCCCTCAGGTGTAAATGCTATTAGACCTTTCACGCTTTCCATAAGCTCCTCTAGATCGACCGTGAGGATTAGCTGGGAGGCAAGGTCATAGGTTGGAAGGGCTTCACTTATAAATTTAGAAAAAGCTCTTATAACTTCATCCGGTTTTCCAGTAAATTTCGCTTCAACATCCCTATATTTTACAATTAACTCTAAATTAGCCTCCTCACCGCACATTCTTGCCCACAAACCTACACCTTCACATATGTGAGGTTTAGCTTAAAGATTTTTCGCCGCAGAATAGTTGGCGGCTAAAAAACAAAATATTATTTTAGTGATTTAAATAAATAATATTTTGTGTTCTCCGGATTATGTTGGGAGGAATAATGAAGGATTGAGCGTATCTAAGCTTTTACCCAGACGCTTAAGTTTCTCAAAGATATGCGACATTTTGGTTGCCTACTTAAACGCTGGCGCCGACAAGGAATATGTTAGTGTGAGTGAAGTTGCAAGTAAATCAACAGTTACATTACATAATGTTAGCCGTAACAACGGTTTCTTCAAAAGCTGGGGTTTTATAGAAGAAAGTGAAAAGGAGCAGGGAAAATATAGGCTTACACGCGAAGCCGCTGAGTTTGCATACGCGTATAGGATAGATCCAAACGGAGATTTAACTAAGGAACTCTTGAGAAAAATTCTATCTAAAGATGAAGTTTTAGTAAAATTTGTTGAACGAATAAAAAATGAGAATCTGAGTAGAGATTCAGTTCTCCTCGAGCTACCAAGAGTTACTGGAGACCTAAGAGCCGATAAAGTTGGACTTAACGCCTTTCTGGATCTAATAGCCTACGCCTTTCAAATAGACTGGTTGTATAAGCCTGCAAAACCATCTAAATCCGCTAGAAGAACGGTTTCTCTAATAGAAACCAGAAAGACGAGGCAGGTTACAAGGAAAGCTGAAAAGAAGATTAGCTTCCCCGTTAGAGTGGCTGAGCCGCAGACAAGCATTTCAATAAACCTAAATTTAACAATAAGCCCGGAGATATCTCCGGCGGCTTTGAAAAAATATGTTAGAGCTATGCTTGAAGCCTATGAGGAGTATGCTCAGGAAAAAACTCAATAATCGGTATCTATTTTAAAGTTTAGCGAGGTCGCCTCAGCTTTGGTATAACTTCCTCCTCAATCCAAAATTCGCCCTTAGGACTTAAAGTCCACTCGGGCTTCTCCAATGTTGGTCTAAACACCAAACCGCGCTTAGCCATTTCATTCAACCTGGATGAAACCTGAACCCTTAACCCCGAATATTCAAGAAGTCTCCTTATCTGTGACGGTCTACTACTCCTATTCTCAGAGAAATAGAGAATTAAGCCTACAGCCTCATAATGTGTGATTCTCTTAGTATCCTTTAAAATTAAAACTGGCCCGACATCCGTAAATTTAACTATATCGTTATATTCTATGTTGTCCTTGTCCGGCATAACCATCTCTGAAACAACAGCTTCTATTTCATTAACAAAGTTTTCTGGTAGAGACTTTAAAGTGTCAAGTAGGTCGCTGGCTGTTAACCCCTCAACAATTATTTTGCCGAAGGAAGTCTTTATTTCCGCTTGGATCTTTCCCAAGAACCACCCCATTCTTTTTTGGTGAAAGAAACTTATAATGTTTATTGTGGAAATCGTAATATTTTTCATTCGCATCATTCATTTACTTATTTTCCGATAGTATTTTTGTTATTTTCTCTCTGATCATCTGGCTCACTCTTTTTGGCTTAACTCTCCCCCTCAAATCCCTCATCACTATACCCATTAATGCCCCCAACGCGCCTAACCCTTTCTTCGCAATTAAATCCCTGTTCTCGTTCAAGTATCTGTCTATTATTTGCTCAAGCTCCTCATCAGAAATCATAATTAAGCCTAATTCTTTCACAGCGTCCATCGGCTTTGCATCCCTATGTTCCGTAAGCCACTTCACAATCTCCGGTATAGCCTCCTTAGACGTTTTTTCTAGGCCCACAAGCCTAAAAACCTCAATTATCTGCTCATCGGTTAGCGCCTCGATCTTCACCCCATCACGTTTAAGAGCCTTAAAGGTCTCTGTCAGCGTTGCGGCGACAACCGTGGGAGTAACTTTAGTTTCCTTAACGATGACCTCGAAAAGCTCATCGTATCCCGAGTCCAAGAGCTGTCTGGCGAGCTTCTCATTTATACGGTAGCTTCCCATTAATCTCTTAACTTTCTTCTCCGGGAGCTCTGGAAGATTCCTCTTTAGCCTCTCCACATATTCCTTGGTTATTTTTATTGGGGGGACATCTGTTTCCGGATACATTCTAGCGGCTCCAGGTCTAGGCCTCATATATCTTGTTGTTCCATCCGGCTTGGCTGCGCGCGTCTCCTCCGGAACGCCCTTAAGTGCTTCACGAGCTCTTTCAACAACAGCTTTAAGCGCGTCCCTAGCGTTCTCAATTTTATCTGCAACCAGCACAACAGCGTCCTCAGCTTTAGCGTTTACCCACCTCTTTAATGTGGTTATCTCCCCATCTGATACACCATAGGATTGAAGCTCGTCGGTGTGCAGTATGCCTCCTACTCTCCCCCAGAATTTCGCTCTATCAGAGAGTTCGCTTCCAAATCTTAAGCCCGGAATCAATTCATAGCCCAATAAACCTGCGAATTTAGGTAGCTTAACCGCTAATATCGTTTTACCTTGGTTTATGGCTTTGCGTAGAATGCGGCATTTCGTCTTGTGGAATACGGATGTAACGTCAACAAACTCTTCTTTCAGCTCCTCCTCTTTAAGCCCACGCTTCATCAATTCATCACGTATTCTCAGAAGATTTAGTTGACGCTGAACCTCATATTCAACGACTTTAGAGATGAGCTCAAGCTCCTGAACACCCTTTATCTCTATTAAGGCTCCATCCCTAATGGATATGTTTAGATCCTGTCTTATTGTTCCGATTCCACGCTTAACTCTTTTTGTGGCTCTTAGGATTCTACCTATAGCTAGGGCGACTTTTTCAGCTTCCTCCGGAGTATTTATTACTGGTCCAGTTGTAACTTCCACGAGGGGTATTCCAAGCCTATCGATCCTATAGCGTATTATGAAATCTTCCTCACCCATCTTTCTGGCGGCATCCTCTTCAAGGCTTACATGCTGGATCGGCACGGTTTTTCCGTCAACCGTTATTGAGCCATTTAGGGCTACCACACATGTTCTTTGGAAACCCGTCGTATTAGAGCCATCTATAACTATTTTCCGCATGACATATATTTCGTCAATAGGCTTAGCATTCATCATAAGCGCTATTGTCAGAGCTATCTCTAGGGCTTCGCGGTTAAGCTCGTGAGGAGGCTCCTCATCCATCTCAACGAGACATGAGGTTTCGCTGTTGGCTTCATAAAGTATTTTTACACCCTTCTGGAATTCGAAGTATGCTGCGGGATCTATTTGACCTAGCTCGCTTTGCGTCGGCCTCAATCTACGCAGAAACAATATTTCCGGGTCGCCCCTAAATAGTTCAGGTTTACATCCGCAGAAAAGTTTCTCGCGGGTTGCTAGCTGCTGGTGGCATTCTAAACCAACCTTAAGACCTATCTTGCTGTAATCAACCTTCAACTTTAGCATCACCCCTATCCTTTCAGGTTTTTATGGTTTTAGGCGGCTCAACATATTCGACCGTTCTACTCGAGAATTCATTTGCAATGTTAGTCTGGAGAAGCCTTTTAGCTTCCTCTAGGTCTTTAGCCTGAGCTAGACACCACATCATCTTAACGAGAGCTGTTTCAGCAAGCATGTCGCCCAACGGGATAACCCCCATCGCCAGCAGATCTCTACCATTAGAATATACATTCATGTTCACACGCCCCCAAATACATTGGGATGTCATAGCAACTATCACGTCATTCTCTATCGCGTTTTTGATGGAGGGAAAGCATTCCCTGCGGATGTGACCTAAACCACTTCCCTCAAGAACTATTCCCCTATAGCCTTCTGAAACATACCAGTCAATGATCTTGGGGTTCATGCCGGGATAAAACTTTACTAATGCAACCCTATCATCGAAATTAGCCTTCAGAATGACCTTCCGCTTTAGGTCTCTAGGTCGATAATTATCCACTAGCATAACAACTTTATTATTAATAATTCTCGCAAGCGGCTTAGCATTTATAGTTTTAAATGCGTCCCTACGGCTTGTGTGACATTTTCTAACTTTTGTCCCCCTATGCAAAACTATTGCCTCATCTGAAGGAGTTTCATGCATTGCCACGGTAACCTCAGCGAAGGGCGCTCTCGACGCCGCTAAAACCGCGCCTATAAGGTTTAATGCGGCGTCCGAGCTAGGTCTATCCTCAGATCTTTGGGCGCCGACAAACACAACTGGAACAGGTAAATCTTGCAGCGCAAAGCTTAAGGCTGCAGCTGAATAACCCATTGTGTCGGTTCCATGCGTTATGACGATCCCTTGAACTCCTCTGGAAATATGTTTTGCAACGGCTTCAGCCATAGCCGACCAATGCTTAGGTGTTAGGTCTTCACTGAAAATGCTGAAGAGTATCTCCGCATCAATAACCGCTATATCCGATAATTCCGGCACGATGCTGTATAGGTCATCAGCTGAAATTACAGGTCTAACAGCTCCGGTTCTATAATCAACGCGGCTGGCTATGGTTCCTCCAGTGCTTATAATAGTGATTTTTGGCAGGTCCGGTCTCTGCTTGGGCGGGGGCGGCGGAATGAAGGATGGTTTCATCTCAGCTCCAATCCGCTCCACTTTGGTTGTTGGCGTGATTTCTATCCCAATGTTGTAGCCGGACCTAGTCTTTATCACCACGTGTCTATCGTCACTATACTCGGACCTAGGAATTAAGATACCCTCATAAGTACACCCATCTTTAGTTATACGTATTAAATCTCCAATTTCAGCTTTAACTTTAAGAAGCGTTTCTAAGGCTAAACCTTTATAGCCGGGCAATTTCCCGCTCATCTATAAGATTCCTCCAATCAGGAAATATAGGTCAAATAGAGAAGATAAATAAAATTATTTATGGAATACCCTAGCATTTTGACTAAATCCTTAATTTTATGATCTAAATTTTAATGCTTATGCTTTGACTTCTCTAGGAGAGTATCTTATAGACTCGATCGCCCTCTCTAACCCTCTGATCAACCTTTAACCCTATGCTCTGTCCGCTGTGTGCAACATCTACGTTTTTATGTTCTATCTGCATTGACTCAACAGTCTGCTCAAAGTTTGTTGTCGCACCCTTTATGAGGATTCTATCGCCAACCGACAAAGTATCCGTCAATTCAACCACGGCTACACCTATCCTAGTAAAATAGTGAGTTACCTTTCCAACCTCTTTCAATTCCCGCTCAGACATACAATCCTTCACCCAACAGTCTAAAATAGGTTCATCACCCACTTAAATGATTTATCATATAACCCAATTTAACTCCTCAATATCAAAAGAAAGACAATACTCTGAAGAACAGTTCAACTTTCCCAGCAAGATAAACGCTAAACATTAAACCATCCTAAACCGGCAAAACTTTCCACTTCGGCGGAAACCTAGGGTTTCAGCATAGATTTCCTAATGCCGAAAGTGAATATAAAATCCTTCATTTACTTACTTGGAGAAGGATTGAGAAATGAGGCTGTACACGTCGAAAAATTTATTATTTTTAAGGGGAAAATGCTTCCTAGAATAATGAGAGTCTTTAAAACGTAAAAGATTCTAAAAGAGGGTTAAATATGAGGCGAAACGATAAAAGAGTGATGCTAATTTTAGTTGATCAGCTTGCAGGGCACTGGGCTCAGGGCGTTCTTGTTGAGTCAACAGGTCTCCCTCCACCTAACGTTGAGGGATATCACATTCAAGGGCTGATTCCTCATATATCCTACTTAATTGAGGAAGGAATTTGGGTTAGGCATCCCTATAACATGGGAGAATGTGCAACCGGACCAGCTCAGGAGTACATCACAATGGGCTCATATAAGTCAAAAAGAGAGTCGCAACATATAGCTAACTTTCTTAGGACTCATCTATCCTTAAAAACTGCTTTCTTTGAAGAATGGACATCAAAATATGTAAGGGGATATCTTTTTGATTTTGAAGCTAGTACAGACAACCATATTATTCCACCGTATACATCGGATGAAGAACTATTGGAAAGATTCGTAATGCCTTGGATGAAAAATAATGAAGACTGGTCATTTGTATTCGTCCACTTAGACGATCACGATTACACGCTGCCACCGGTTTATGTTCCCCGTCCAACTTTTTCAACGGAAGATAAGCATCATCATCTCGTAGATCATGTGGATAAAAATATCGCTCAAATTATAAATTTCTTAAAAAAAGAAGGATGGTGGACTGAAACTTTCCTCATTCTTTGCTCTGATCACGCTTACCATCTAGGCTGTGATATTGATCCTCCTATGGGACTAAGCAGAAGTACAAACTTCTGCTGGGGACATAGTCCACCTTATGATTGCCACATCTGGGATTTCAAGGCAAACAAGCCTTCAAAGAAGCTGTCTCAATGTTGCCGACGCATAACATTTATTTTAAGCGGAGGAGCAGTAGATGAGAAGCTACGAGGCAAACAGATCCAAACCGCGGAAATAATAGACATTCCAGCAACAATAGCTGACATTTACTCTCTTCCGTATCCAAGTGATGGAGAAAGCATTCTGAAGAAGACGCGATAAAATTGCAAGAGAAGGTAAGAGACCGCAATAAGCAGAGAAGCATTTAAAAATATTTATTCAAATTAAGAGAGGGAAAAGCTTACATCAAAAAATAAAATGGGCTTTTAAGGCTACGTGGATCCCACCATTCAGGATTCAGCCTAGACGTGAACTCTCAGAGGTTTATGGCGCTTGATGTGAGCGTCCGTAGCCTAGCTGACTTCGTAGTTTTGAAGGATCAAGACGCTTTAGGCTTGCCGCGGACTCATAGTTCATCTATCAACATGCTGAGGACGATGCTATTCACCCGTCGAAAATGCATCATAATTTAGGGTAATAGTTAAAGCTTTTAAGAGAGAAAGATTAGTATGTCAAATGAATTTCATTTTAAAGGAGGCGTAATTTATGGAAGTATTTGAGAAGCGCATAGTCTATTTTGGCAGTCCCGGAGAGGAAAACACCGATCAGGTCTTATCTTTAGCGAAGAAGAGAGCTGAGGAGCTTGGAATAAAAGATATAGTTGTCGCTTCCACCAGAGGCAACACCGGAGTAAAGGCCTCGGAAATATTTAAGGGTTATAATCTTGTAGTGGTCTCTCATTGCACTGGATTTAGAGAACCAGGTCAGCAGGAGCTCACCGAGGAAAATCGCAGAAGAATAGAGGAGAACGGTGGCAAAATATTTACTGGAACCCACGTGTTTATGGGGGTTGAAAGAGCCATAAGAAGTAAATTTGGCACAGCTTATCCCGCTGAGATAATGGCTCAAACCCTAAGGTTGTTTGGTGAAGGAATGAAGGTTGCGGTTGAGATAGTTGCTATGGCTGCTGATGCTGGTTTAATACCTGCAGACAGGGAGGTTATAAGCATAGCTGGAACTGGCAGAGGGGCGGATACAGCTATAGTTGTTCAGCCAGCAAACTCTTCGAGAATATTTGACATGGTTATCAAAGAGATTATAGCTAAGCCTAGAAGCAAATAGACTAAAAGGCTTGATCATTATGATGAAAAGAAGGCTTGGTAGAACAGATCTTATGGTTTCAATAATAGGTTTCGGCGCGATAAAGCTGCCGCTGATAGACAAAGAGACCTCAAGTAGTATTTTAAATAGGGCTTTAGATTTAGGTATAGATTTCATCGATACTGCTCGAGCTTATGAAGACAGCGAAGAAAAGATAGGATTAGCCATAAGTGATCGGCGGAACGAATTTTACATTTCAACAAAGAGCACCGCCCGCACATATGAAGGTATGAAAAGAGACATAGAACTAAGCCTAAAAAACCTCAAAACAGACTACATAGATCTCTATTTATGTCATAACCTAAGATATCCAGAAGACTATGATAGGGTTATGGGGCCTGACGGAGCCCTAAAGGCTCTAAAAGAAGCTAAAGAGGAAGGTGTAATCGGTCACATAGGTTTTAGCTGCCATAGATTCCATGAAACCATGAAAAGGGGAATAAAATCCGGGGAATTCGAGGTAATAATGGTTTCCTACAACATACTAAATGATGAGCTGGTTGAGGACACCATTCTGCCCCTGGCAAAAGAGATGGATGTCGGCGTAATAGCCATGAAACCCCTCGCAGGCGGCTTCCTAGCGTCTCCCCCTCCAAAACTTAATGAGAAAACTAAAATTCCAATAAATGTTGAAACAGCGCTTAGATACATTCTATCGAATGATGCCGTCTGCACAGCTATTCCCGGAATGATGAGGATTGAAGAGGTTGAGGAGAACGCCAGTATAGGTGAGCGCTTTACCAAAATGAGCGAGGATGAAATTAAATCTATAAGAGAGGCTATAGAATCCTCAATCAGAGAGTTCTGCCGTGGATGCGGATACTGCCAACCATGCCCTCAGGGAATACGTATACCCATAATTCTACGTCAGCTAGCATACTACAAGTATTATGGATTAACTGAATGGGCTAAAGGAAGATATAGAATGGTGGAAGTTAAGGCCGACTCATGTATTGAATGTGGACAATGCGTCGAGAAATGTCCCTATGGGCTGAATGTTCCGGAAATGCTGAAAGAAGCCCATAAGCTACTTTCAAGCTGACAAAAACAATAAGATGTAAGGCTACTAATCCTTCCCTTCCCGAGGACCTTTTTTAATAAATTCATGAATATGAGCATAATAGGCAATATTATAACATTTAATGCAATTTTATTTTTGAAGACGGGTTGAGCGTCTACAATGAATTATGAAGAGATTAAGAAATATTATTCCAGCGAACTTGTTAGAGAAGAAATAGCTGGTTATTGCAAGGGTAGATGGGTTGCCATTGAGGGAGGTTTCCCCAATAACCGTGTTTTTCTACGATACCGGAGAGACGGTAGGCCTCTAAGCATCGGCAATCCCTCTGATGTTGAGGGTTTACTGAAGCAGTTCAGAGCCCTAAAGCCTAGAACAATCTATGGTTCAATCAATGTTTACAGCAAGCTATTTAGCAAGCTTGATCTCGATGATCCCCAAAACATAGCTCGTACATCACCCATATGGGATATTGACGGCAACTTGGAAGAGTGGAAAAGCATAATTGAGGCAGCTAGGATTATAGTTGATGAGCTCGAAAAATTAGGGATCACGAAGTCCGTTTTTATAAAGTGGAGTGGTGAGGGAACCCACGTTCACATTCACGAAAGATGCTTCTCAAGCGAACTGCTGTCTAAATACAATCCTCTGGACATAGCCTACTCCATTGTTGAATACGTTCTCGATAGGTGCAGAGAAAGATTGGCTGAAATCGCCTCCACATCAAATGCTCTTAAAATTGAAAACGAGATAGATTTAAAGAGAGTTTTCACAGCGCCTCTTTCCCTCCATAGAAGGAGAGATTTATGCTGTATATGTTTTAAACCTGAAGCTTTAGATAGCTTTGAAGTTGAGTGGGCTGACCCCCTAAACTTTAAACATGACAGCAGCTGGAGAGAATATGTCGAAGGAGAAGGCGATGAAGCCGCCCTTAAAGCACTTAAATCAGTTGGCGGATACAAGGGATGGACTGACACTGCTAACGCTAAGTCTAGAACAGTTATATCTGTGCCTAAGCCGGCTGAGATTAAGCGGACAAAAAAATTAGGAAGATTTCAAGTTATGGGGCTCCTTCAAGCTGCTAGGTACTATCTCTTAATGGGGGACTTGGAGAAGGCTAAATCTTTTGGTCTTAATAGGGCTATATTTTATGCTTGGGCTAAAAGACATGCTAGAGAAGCTGCTTTTAGGAGAGCACTTAAAACTAGGAGAACAGTTAGTAAAAGAGAAGCTGCTAAAAAGGAAAAGGAGAAGGTGGTTCAAGTAGGTGACGAAGTGGCTTTCGTATCCGCTGGAGGATGGTTTAAGATAGGAGAGCAGGAGCAGAGACCGGAAGATTATGATAGGCAAATAGCTCAACGTATTGATGGCGTAATACCATACAAAGAGGCATGGCAAGCAGCCCTAGAATATCTAGGGGGATTTGATAGGGAAATCCTATTAAATCAACAAAAATTCTTTAAGCAAGTCTATGAGCCGGTCAGGGATAAATTTATTGAGAAAATCATTTTTAAATCCGAGAAAACGGTGAATAAACCCGAAAAACTGCTTGATTGGCTCAAATAAATAAAAACCAGATTTAAATCTAAGCTAGTGGGAGGGCAATAGAGATAACAGCTTCCGAAACGGAAAAGATTGTTTATTTGATGAAGTTCTCCGGACTTAACCCTAGCTCCTGAGCTTTTTTGAGTAGCTCCGCTATTTGAGCTTTTAATTTTTCCTTCTCCTTTTCTTTTTCCTCTTCTTCCACTTCCTCCCTCATGTGAATCTTGACAACATCATAGGGTTTTATCTCCATTAGCTCAACAGTCGCTGACACGGGTATGAATTCGCCGTTAGGTCCAACCTGATACTCCAGAGTTATTCTTGCCGGTTTATCCGAAGCATTCCTCGCGCTTATCTCCTCAATCAATCTTCTTGAAAGCTTCAGCCACTCCTCCCTATTCTTCTCCTTGACTTCATTTGGCGCCTTCGTGTAGAATGACAGATAAAACCATCTTTTCAGCCTGAATATGGCTCCCCTACTGGTTGGTGAAATCTTAAACCTCTGCTGTTTAATGCTCAAGATTCTTCCCCCCAAATAAATTTATTCATTAAAATTCACAAATAAACCTCTATAATATTATTTCACGATTTTATATTAATAACTAAAACTTTATATCTTTTATCCTAAAGGAACCTCCAATTGCAGCGTTGCGATGGCAAGAGAAGATAACTAATAATTAAAATTTGAGGATGCAGCCGTAATTTTCTCTTCTTTCCCATTTCCTTCACCTAATATTGCTCAACCATTCACGCATCTTCTGCACATAATGAGGGAATATTATTTCTGGATCAAGTAGCTCCGGATGCCACCTCTTTTCCCACTCCAGTGTGGCGTATCCTTCATAACCTCCCTTAACCAGCAGCTCAAGCATTCTTTTAATTGGTACGTCTCCTTCACCTAACGGAACATATTTTATCTCCCCGTTTTCGTTGACGATGGAATCTTTCACGTGAATGCCCACGACATATGGGGCTAGGTTAGTGTAAGTTACTTCCGGCGGCTCACCCTTCATGCGATATGGATGATGTAGATCCCAGAGGACTTGTACGCGTTGATGATTAACTTCCCTCATTAAGCGGGCGCAAACTGATGAGCTAACCCAATCGTCGTGTGTTTCAAAGGCTAAGGTAACATCATATTCTTCAGCTTCATCCCCGATTTCCTGCAGATTTCTCACCAGTATGGGCATTATGGTTTCTAGGGCGTACCCGTCAGGTATTCTACCGCCAAATATTCGAAGGATAGGCGCATCTAGCTCGGCTGCAATCATTAGGTTACGCTTTGCTTCATCAAATTGCCTTTTCTTCTCCTCTGGATCTACGATGGCGAAGCGAGCGGAAACCGCTATTCCCGAAATGGCTACGTTATGTTCGGCGAATAGTCTCCTCGTTTTACTAAGTTCAGTAGTGAATTCTAGGCGTCTACTTATATCCAGATCTCCAAGTAACCCGCGGAGTTCAACTCCATCGAATCCCATCTCAGCAGCTTTCTCAACAATTTTGCATAGATTCCAGCTGGGACACCCAAGAGTGCTAAAAGCAAGCTTCATATAGGTCACATCCCCCCAACTTTTTAAAAGGGGTTTTATGCGGATAAAATTTAAAAGTTTCCTTATGGACTGCCAAATTGGATATAAGAAATTTACATGGTGGAGAAAAATGGGCATTTAATGCTTAACTATTTTCTTTATGCCATCTCTTGTGCCAACGTAAATTGTGTGCGCCATACCTATGAAGAGCCCAGTCTCCACGACGCCTGGAATCATTTTCAATTTTTCCTCAAGTTCCTCAGGTTTTTCAATCGCCCCGAAATCAACGTCCAATATGAAATTTCCATTATCAGTTATGTAGGGCATGCCGTCCTTGACCTCCCGTAAATAGGGTTTCCCCCCCATCTCCCTTATTTTGTTAATAACGAGAGGTTTGGCGAAGGGTAAGATTTCAATTGGCAGAAGCTGTCCTTCACCAAGCTTATTGGTGAGCTTCCTCTCATCGGCAACTATAATAAGCTTTTTTGAAGATGCCGCGATAATTTTCTCTTTTGTTAAGGCTCCACCCATACCCTTTATTAGATTTAGTTTCTCATCTATTTGGTCTGCTCCATCAATAGTCAAGTCTAGTGTGGGATTTTCGTGAAGAGTGGTTGTTGGAACACCATACTTAATTGCCAGAAAGAATGATTGATAGGATGTAGGCACCCCAATTACACGTAATCCCTCCTCCCTAATTCTCCGCCCAATCTCCATTATGGCGTAAGCGACGGTGGAGCCTGAACCCAGTCCAATAACGAAGTTGTCCTCAACGTTTCTTGCAGCTTCTATAGCGGCTCTCTTTTTCGCATCTTCAATCCAGTCTGCATTCATCTTTCCATTCCCTTATTCCTCAATCTCTATTTGACTAAGCCTATTGAGAGCTTTCTCGATTTCAGCCATTATCCGCTCAATTCTCTTATCAGCCTCACTTTTTTCATCTACTCTGATCTCCGCGGTCTTCTGTTGAACAGCTGCTCTAGACTTAGTGGTCTCGCGTCTCCTTTTTGTGGGCGCTCTTTTCGGATGCGCTGTAGGCGTCTCCTCCGTAACCTCCTCTTTCTCCTCTTTCGGCTTAATGATCGGCTTGGGAGGTGACAATCCAGCTATGGCTCTTAGCTCCTCAATCCTCTTGTTTAGGGCTTCAAATCTTTCGGAAAACATCCTGATAAATTCTTCCTGCATTCTCTCTAGCTCGCTTAACGCTATAATTGATTCTCCGCGAGCGATTTCCTGCTTTATTCTTTCTAGGTCTTCCTTATACTTTAGTGCTAGACTATCTCGCTCTTCAACCGTTATCTTACCTTCAGCTTGAGCTTCATAAAGCCTTCTTATGGCGTAACTCAAAATTTCCCGCTCTAGATCAAGCACCCGTAGCTTATCCTTAGCTTCCTTAACAGCCTCATCTGGAACTGTTTTGCTAATAGTCCAAGGTAAGGCTATTTCAGCTAAGTTGCCTTCCCGAGACTCTTTTTTACTCTCCACAGGAACTTTTTTCCTTCTCTCAATCTCCATAAGTAGAAGTATTATGGATGCTACCGCAATAACGCCGAAGACTACGGTCAGATAAAACCAAATGTACTCTGGCAAACCTTTTTAAGCCCCTTCTATTTAACACACAACAATATATATGCTCTACTAACTTACAAAATATAATTTTCTATTCAATCTATTTCAGCAGTATGTTAAGAATATTTACCACCAGCGTCCCATCCTATGACCATGCTTGCCAACTAAGGGTACAAAGGCCACTCCGCCCAAATTTTCCTCAACCACCCCGCCATCTTCTCTTTTCCTTAGCCGTATCAGGGTTTGATAAAATCCTACATCACCTACAGGTATAACCATAACTCCGCCGGGCTTAAGCTGCTCCTTAAGCGGCTCCGGGATGCGAGGCGCCGCCGCCGTCACAAGTATTCTGTCATACGGGGCTTTTTCAGGATAGCCAAGAGAACCGTCGCCGCATATAACCGTGACCCTATCACTATAACCAGCCTTAGCAATATTCTCTCTAGCAAACTCAGCTAGTCTAGGAACTATCTCAATCGTATATACGTGACCCCACCTATCCTTTGGAACATCGCTTGGAGCAACTATTTCAGCAACAGTTGAGGCATGCCAGCCAGACCCCGCCCCCACCTCAAGAACCTTATGTCCAACCTCAAGCTCCAAAGCCTCATTCATTATCGATACCATGTCTCGCCGGGCTAACCGCCGAAGGGGCTAGCCCTGTGGCGCAGAAACAGTTTGCCCATCACCTATAGGCAACGGAGTGTCAACAGCAGCATAGCGCATCTGCTCTTCGGGCAGAAATAGGCTTCTCGGAACAAGCCTCATAGCCCTAATAACCCTCTGCGACTTAAGTATGCCGCGGCTCATAAGATCGCGGATAAGCATCTCCCAATCTTCATCCACCAAACTTAACTCCTCCCTTCTCCTCCAAACTCAAAATAGCATCCCGCATACTTAAAACATTATCTTACAGCCATCAAGAGAAATTTAAATAAACCTCAAAACCTAATTCAAAAATAGAGCTGATGCGGCCGTCGTCTAGCCTGGTTAGGACATCGGCCCCCCGCGCCGACAACCCGGGTTCGAATCCCGGCGGCCGCACCAAACTTTTAGCTCCGTTTCTGAAACAGGGCTTAAGAC
>CAZWWD010000013.1:0-22708 GCA_964637155.1 uncultured Candidatus Bathyarchaeia archaeon | reverse complement strand
TGTCGTTTGCATATTCTCCATAGTTAAAAGATGAGCTGTCCTCAAGTGAGAAGAGTGTAAAGTTTCTTGTTTTACGTTTAGGATACTCAGGGTAATCCTTCCACCCGAAAAGCATAAATCTAGGTTAGGATATTTTCTGCCGAAAGAAGCGCTGTTTCCGCAGAGTGTTTTAGCGACGACTCCTCCAAATCCTGCATCTATGGCCTTCTTTATACATTTAGCATCCTTGGTTGGAGTGGAAGAGGCAACTATCAGCGGGTTTCTAAATCTTATGCCGGCAAACTCAACAGATAAGTCAACCATGGAATGTTCCCCCATGCAATCTATTGACTGCTGATATACATTATATTAATTGCCGAGCAACTGTAATTAAAGACTTAAAATCCTTTTTTCTTCCTGTA
The DNA here is from genome assembly GCA_964637155.1 of uncultured Candidatus Bathyarchaeia archaeon. Classification (GTDB taxonomy): domain Archaea; phylum Thermoproteota; class Bathyarchaeia; order Bathyarchaeales; family DTEX01; genus DTEX01. The sequence continues at coordinate 22,307 of CAZWWD010000013.1, read as the reverse complement.
TTCTTAACGTTATTTCATCAAGTTCTCTAGCAAATCTTGTCTCTAAGAGTTTATCTACGTTTCCAAGCGCATCTTCAACTTTAATGTCAAAATGTATTTCTCCGAGAAATTTTTCGCCTAATGCTTCAATCTGATGCTTAATATATGTTGAGCCACCTATTTTCATGTTCTCTATGACGCCTATAATCGGGATTTTCAGGTCTTTCAGTAAGCCAATAAGCTTTCTAACGGTTTCAAAAGCCATTTTTGACGGCGAAGTCACAACAAGAAAATTAGCTTTTTTAATGTATTTTAGCACATCAAGCATTAAATCGCTTATCCCAGGCGGCATATCTATTATGAGAAAATCTAGGTTTCCCCATCGTGTGATGGCAAGCAGCTCTAGGAAAGCATTAGATAGATCTGTTCCTCTTAATGGTGAGACGTGATCTCCCAAATAAAATACTAGAGACATATATTTTATTCCGTGGATTTCCGGCGGAACTACGCCCCTATCCTCTATTGGACGGAGATTGTTTGCACCTAGAACAACGTGGGTTGTTGGACTTGTGAAATCTAGGTCGAAGAGACCTGTTTTGAAACCTTTTCGCTTGAATAGAAGCGCTAATGTTGATGCTATAAGACTTTTTCCAACACCGCCCTTACCGCTTGAAACCACAATTATCCTGTCTATATTGCTTAGCCTTTTATCTATGATGCTTACTCTCGGATCCAGCATAAGCTACTTTACCCCTTTAATTTCTGCAATCCATAAGCCTCTTCCCTTTAGGATCTCAAAGTCCGGGCTACCACATTTTGGGCATCTAAGATATGCGTAGGCTACTTCGGGAATAAAATGTATTGATTCCCTAATTTCATCTGCAATATCAACCTCTCTGAGAAACCATTTGTGATTGCATTTTCTGCACATAAATTCCGCTTTAATGGTTCTTATCGTGAATTTGGTTTTACTGAGCTTACCACTTTTCATCTGCGAAAGAGCAAACTTCAATATTTCTTTATCTACCTGTTGTAGCTCACCAAGCCTCAATTGGACATTTCTAACCTCTTTTAAGCCCTCTTTCTCAGCTATTTGAGAAACTGCTGAAACCACAGCTTCAGCCAAAGACCATTCATGCATAGGAAAGTTTAGATTTAACAATAGTATTTAAGAATAGCTATAGATGCAAGGCGTCAATGTTCACTTCATGGTGTGAATGTTTCATGCAAACAGAAAAAGAATATGTAACCATGCTACATGGAGCCGGCGGCTCCGTTATGCATGACTTCATTAAAAAGTATATTCTAAGATCCTTTATCGACCTAGGTGGGGGGAATTTTGATGTTTCACTTGAAGCATTAGATGACGCTGCAGCCTTCGGCAATATAGTTCTAAAGAGCGATTCACATGTTGTTAAACCAATATTTTTCCCAGGCGGAGACATAGGGCGTCTAGCAGTTTCGGGGACGGTTAATGACATAGCTGTTATGGGAGCTAAGCCCTTAGCTCTTGCATGCGGATTAATCTTAGAGGAAGGTTTACCGATGTCAGATTTAGAGCGTATTCTCAATAGTATCCGAGAAACATGCATAGAGGCTGATGTGGCAATAGTGACCGGTGACACAAAGGTTGTTGAGAAGGGGAGTTTAGGCGGGTGTATAATAAATACTTCTGGAATAGGCGTAAGAACCGAAGAGTTAGAAAGAAATCTTAGCGTCGTGAAAAAATATAGAGCAGACTTCGAGAGTAGATGGCTTCTGGATTCAAATCTTAAGGTCGGTGACAAAATAGTTGTGTCTGGAACTATAGGCGATCATGGACTAGCAGTTTTATCAGCCCAAGAAGGATTAAACTTTGGCGGCGAAATCAGCTCAGATGTCCAGCCTCTAAACCGCATTATTCAGCGTCTATTGGGAGAGGTTGGAGGCATAGTAGCCATGAAGGATCCAACCAGAGGCGGATTGGCCGACGCTCTAAATGAATACAGCGAAAAATCCGGCGTTGGCATATTAATCTACGAAGACAAAATTCCCATCAAAGAGTCCGTTAAAGCTGCATGTGAAATACTTGGTTTAGACCCCCTAGAAGTGGGGAATGAAGGGAAAGTTATCATCGGCGTAGTGAAGGAGAAAGCTGATGAAGTTCTAGATTTCCTTAGAGAGACAGAGAAGGGTAAAGATGCCGAAATAATAGGTGAAGTTGTGGATGATTTTAGAGGAGTTGCAATACAAACAATTATTGGCGGTAGGAGAATAGTTGCTAGGCCATTAGGTGATCCGATCCCGAGAATATGTTAGTAGGCTACTCATACCATGCTTTCCTTATGGTTTTCGGTCTTAAATCAGTTATATCATTCAGCGCCTCCAAAAGTATCTGCGTTTTAGCTATTTTAGGTTCAGGGAGCCTCTTACCGTAATTATCGTATCCAACATAAACAATTTTGGGTTCTATTTCATATATCCAGTCGATAAATTCTTTATCGAAATCTAATATGGGTTCAATCACGATGGCCTTATTTTTCCAGTTAAGCCTTACCATGGCTTCGTATCTTTCTCTCGGCGGCGGCGCCCTACTCAACTTATAATCTCTATTGGTCTCAAGGGTTACGCCGAGTACAACGTTATCGCTAAATTTTCCCTCAAACTCAAGATACCTTTTAGGGTTCTTGGTTAGAAAAAAGAATTTTGACTTAAATTTTGACCTAACAACATTCAAAACTTTTTCAATCCACTCTCTCGGAACCCAATCACCCCACATGTCGCCCATGTCTGAAACAAAAATGAAGCTCCCTTTTGGAAAATCCTGCTTAAGCCTCCACTCGGCGAGGGTAGGTTCGAAAAAACGGGTCTTGTAGGGTTTCACACCCATAGCTGCAAGTCTCTTAGCGTAGTCTCTAGCCCAGCAGTAAACGCATCTGTGCAGACAACCAGTTATGGGGTTCCATGAATGGGTTATTTCTCCAAATTCTCTACGGGTTTTCCTTTCCATTTCTTTCTTCCTTAATTTTCCTCAAGAATCTTTCTTCATTACGACTTTTTAGTTTATCGATTTGAATTTATGTCGATAGGTGTCAGACTTAATAGTGGATGCCCATATCCTGCAGGTTCCCTCTATGCCAACCATACATGAACCTACGGGCTTCTGCGGTGTGCAAGCCTTCATGAATAGAGGGCATTCAACTGGCTTTATCTTTCCAATTATGACAAGATGGCATTGGCATCCCGGAGGAATGTCTCTACCCTTTAAAATTCTAATGTTAAATTTTTCATGGGCGTCATACTCTAGAAACTCCTCACGGAGACTCAGCGCGGAATTCGGTATCCTGCCGAGACCACGCCAAAAACCACCAACAACTTTAAAGGCCTTATTTATCTGCTCCTTAGCTTTAAGGTTTCCCTCCCATGTTACAGCGCGTCTATACTCGTTTTCTAAGATTGAAATTCCCTTGTTGATTTGTTTGAGAATCATGTATATGGCGATTAGAACATCCAAAGGTTCGAAGCCAGCTATAACCGTTGGCATGCGGTAGGCCCTAGGAAAGATTTCGTAGGGTTCCAAACCTATAATTGTGCTTACGTGTCCCGGTGCGATGAAAGCATCGATCTGTAAGTCTCCTATCCCAAGCATTAGCTCCATTGCTGGGGGGATAAGCCGATGCGATATTAAGAAACTAAGGTTTTTAGGCGGCCTCTTCAAAATCTCCGTGGCGGTTGAGGGGGCAGTAGTTTCAAAACCTATAGCAAAGAAAACAAATTCTTTATGAGGTTCTTTCCTAGCCATTTTCACAGCGTCCATAATGCTGTAAACAACGCGTACGTCGGCTCCTTTAGCTTTTGCATCTAGAAGTGACATTTTGGAGCCTGGTACCCGTATAACATCGCCGAAACATGCGATTGAAATTCCCCTCAACGCTAACTCTACTGCCTCATCAACCTCCGCCGCAGGCACAATACAGACTGGACATCCCGGTCCCGCTATAACCTCAACATTTTCAGGTAATAGGTTTCTTATGCCATAGTGCGAGATGGTCCATTCATGGGTTCCACATACATGACAGATCTTCACATGGTCTTTTTTAGGAGCAATTTCATAAATTTTCTCAACAATTTTTTTAGCGAGCTGAGGGTCTCTGAAAATCTTTCTCCAGAGCATGGTGCATCATCTTTTACAATTTTTCGGACTCATTGGATTCGGCCCCTAGCCCTAGTATCTCTCTCCATAACATCAAGGTTTCCTTAGCTTCTTTCTCATCTATGACTTGTATTGCGTATCCAGCATGCACGAGAACGTAGTCTCCAATCTTAGCGTCTACAAGTGTTACATTAATTTCCTTTATAAGGCCGCCGAAATCGGCTTTGGCCAGATCCCCGTTTATCTCTAAGATTTTAGCTGGGACTGCTAGACACATTATTAATCCACTTTTAAGTGCGTTTTCCTCAATAAATTCCTTATGGTTTAGCCCATTCAGCTGGTTAAGCTGGCTACGAAAGCTTGTCCGAGAGATATTCCGCCATCACCTGGCGGCACAGCTTCATGCACAAGAAAACTTAAGCCATGGGACTCAACTATTTTCCGCATCTCCCGCGCAATTATCTGATTGCATGCAACTCCTCCAGTAAAACCGATAGCTTTAACACCGTTTTCCTGAGCTTTCTCTATGGCTAATTGTGCTAGACCTTTAGCCAAATATGCATGGACTGAAAAGGCTAGGTCACGCCTAGAAAACTTGTATCTTTCTTCAAAGACTAGAGTTATTAAGTTCGTGGTTTCAAGTATGCTACCCCTTATTTTCGGTTCGATCTCCAGCACATTCCGACCGCCAATCGCTGTGGACTCAAGCTTCATTGCCGGTTCACCCTCATAGGTTCTCTCATAACATACGCCTAATATTGCTGAGGCAGCATCTAAAACTCTTCCACAGCTCGTTGTTTTCATCTTAATATTTTTCTTCTTAAGCTGCGAGAGTATTACCTGAACCTCTCTTTCGCCGTGGGGTAAATGTCCGCTGTTCTCCATCAACCAATCCTCCATATCAGTATGTCCATATAATATTCCAGCAGCCATTCTAAGCGGATATCGAGTAGCCATATCGCCTCCCAGTAAAGGTTGCTCTTGAAGATGTCCTAAACGCTTAAATTCTAAAGGATTCACTGAACCCAGAATTATTTCTCCTCCCCAAGCTCCACCATCTATACCGTATCCATATCCATCACAGCACACACCAATTATTTCATCTGCCCCATGCTCAGCAATTAAAGCTGCGACATGAGCGTAGTGATGCTGGATTTGAATCATTTGCCAACCGTTTTCTTCTGAAAATCTTTCCGCAAGCATTGTTGTTGCAAATTTAGGGTGAAGATCACATGCAACAACCTCAACTCTGCTATTAGTCAGGTGGATAAGCCTTTCCGAGGCAGATTCTAGGAACTTAAGAGTTTCAATGTTTTCTACGTCACCTATATGTTGCGACATGAAAGCTTTATTGCCAACTATTAGGCATGCAGTATTATTTTTTTCGCCGCCTAAACCTAATGCGCTCCGCTTAGCTTTGTACTTCAACATTACTGGTTCAGGCGCATAGCCTCTTGAACGCCTTATGAAAACGAGTTTGCCGTCATGTAAGCGAATAACTGAGTCGTCGCATCTATGCGCAATACGCCTATTATGAAGTAAAAAGTAGTCAACGATCCCGCTCAACTTCTTAAAGGCTTCCCTCTCGTCTTTAACTATTGGCTGGTTAGGTGGGTTAGCGCTTGTCATGACAAACGCTGGATCAGGCACTTCATCAAATAGCATATAATGCATGCCAGTGTATGGGAGCATAACGCCTACATTATGTAAGCCTGGAGCTATTAAATCCGACAGATAATATTCGTCGCTCTTATTCAGTAAAACTATTGGGCGCGTGTAGGATGCAAGCATCTCAGCCTCCCACTGATTCACTTCAGCAAATGTTTTTACAGTTTCTAAATCCCTAGCCATTATGGCGAAGGGTTTCTGTCTTCTATGTTTAACTCTTCTAAGTTTTTTCAGCGGTTCATCTAGTAGAGTTGAGGCTGCAACGTGAAATCCGCCATAGCCCTTAATTGCAACTATATGTCCCTCCGAGACTATTTTACCAGTTTCCCTTATCGGGTCTTCACATTCAATTGGTTCGCCATCACTAGAGGTTAAATATGCTCTTGGACCGCATTTTGGGCATGCAACGGTTTGCGCATGAAATCTCCTGTTCGCGGGGTCAGTGTACTCTGACCTGCAGAAACTGCACATTTGGAAGTCGCGCATGGTTGTGTTTTCCCTGTCATATGGAATATCTTCAATGATTGTGTATCTTGGACCGCAGTTTACACAGGTGATAAAAAAGTAATCGTATCTCGGATTAGAGGGGTCACGCATCTCCCTGAAACATTCATCGCATATAGCTATGTCTGGCGGGATAATCGAACCGGATAATTCAGCCTCCCCTGAGCTCCGGAATATTCTGAAACATTCATACTCTCTTTCTCCCTCAAGCGGGATCTTTATAAGCTCATAAATTCTTGCAAGTGGAGGTTTCTTATCAACTAAATCCCTTAGAAAACTTTTTATGTCTAATTCGTTTCCCTCGAGGAGTATTTCTACGCATGAATCGCCTCTATTTCTGACGTAACCGCTCAGATGATTTTTGACAGCTATACGATAAACGAATGGGCGGAAACCAACGCCCTGAACTATGCCGGAAACCATCAATTTTAGGCGCATCTTATAATTCCTCTTGACGACTTTAATCCCTGCTCTAGCTTTCACACGCATCTTTAGCTGAATTCTGAGATAATCTTCCGATTTGCTAGATGACAGAAATTGGGAATGAAATTTGAGTTGAAATTTTATGATGTGGCTGGGATTCCAAGAACGTAATCTATCACTTTTGTCGGCTTTACGCGTAGTTCTTCAAAACCTAGCTCTTTAGGAGAAAAGCCCATTGCTAAACCCAGCAATTGTGTATAATGTAATACTGGAATCCCATATTTTTCTCCGAACATTCTTTCAACGCGTATTTGATTTGCATCGTACATTAGGTGGCATGAGGGACATATTGTCACTAAAGCCTCTGCACCAGCCTCCTTAATATGGCTCAATTTCTCCCTCACTAAGTATAGAGGTATTTTATCATCTATGCCTGCAACGGTTGCGCCGCAACATTCTGTTTCATCCATATATTCAACGCATTTGGCTCCAGTCGCTTCAATAAGCATTCTTAAGGCTTTCGGGTTTTCGGGATCCTCAAACTCAATGTATTTTTTAGGTCTTGAGAGGTGGCATCCACTATGCTCCGCAACTATAAGTCCCTTAAGTGGTCTAACAACACTCTTTTTTATTTTATCTAAACCCACGTCCTCCAACAAAACCTGAGATACATGCTTTACTTCTATGCTTCCCTCAAAATTTAGTCCCGCCTCTTTGAGATGTTTATTAATTTCCTCCCTAAGCGCTCGATTCTCTTTAAGTGTCCTGTTAGCCTTCTTTAATGTGCCAGAGCAACCCGGACACAGTGTTAAAATATTTAGTCCCTCCCGCTCCGCTATGGCTATATTCCTAGCTGAAAGTATAAGCGCTAATTCATGGCTAATAGGTTCTAGCGGAAGGCCGCAACAGTTAAACTCCGGCATCTCAACAAGCTCGACGCCGAGATTATGTAACACTCTCCTCGCAGAAATCTCATAGGAGGAAACCCTATATGGAATTAAGCAGCCCAAAAAAATCATATACTTATTCTCACTCATATTTATCACCAATCCCCTCATTCTTCAAGAATTTTCATAATTTCTAGTTTTTGAATAGATTTCGTTATGTTTTCCGGGTTTCCTCGAGGTAAGGGTGGAAGCCCCAGCGCTTCGCGTCTCTTTATCCTTGATTCTGGAATTCTGTATACGTAGCCAGTTTTAATAACATTAGATAGCTGCGTCTTGAATATTTGCGGTATAAATCCTTCTTTAGCCGCTATATTCTTCAGCGCCCTTATGACGCTTGCAACCTCAACACCCTGCGGACAGCGATCAGTACAGGTGAAGCATGAGGCACACAACCAGAGGAAATCGCTCTCTACAATTTTATCCTTTAAGCCTAGCTGCGCCATACGAATTATTTTCCTCGGCCTATATTTCTCGTTAAACCTTGCAATCGGACAGTCTGACGTGCATGTTCCGCACTGAAAACATTGTAACAGGTTCTCCCCACCGGGCACCTTAATAACTTCATATCTGAACTTTGGGTCTATTCTAGAGGGCTTAACAACCTCATTTTCAGACACTAATTATTTTCCTCCTTAAATCAAATAATAACTCAACATGCCAAACAGCGCTTATATTTCTGAAAAAATTAGAAAACACTTATTTAAAGTTGGTGTTCATGAGGACCTTAATAAAAATCCCCTACCTAAACGCTATTATTTTCATCAACCATTATTCTTTTGAGAGAATTGGATCTCAAGAAAAAATTAGAAAATTGGTTGCGAGATTATACTAAGCTCGTAATAATGGGGATCGGAAATCCACTTAGAGGAGACGATGCTTTAGGCATAGAACTCATAAAATTGCTAAGAAATAGAGTCTCCAGAAACGTATTACTTATTGAAGGAGGACCAGTACCTGAAAATTTCATTGGAAAAATAAAGATATTTGCTCCTTCACATGTTCTGCTTATCGACGCAGCATGCTTCGGGGGTAATCCGGGAGACGCAAGCCTCATATCTCCGGAGCAAATTACGGGCGTGATCATATCTACCCATGCTATTCCACTCCACTTGACAGCGGAGTTAATAAGGGAAGTTACTGGCGCTAAAATAATGCTCCTTGGCATACAACCAAAAAATGTCGATCTTGGAGAGAAAATTAGCCCTGAAGTTAAAGATTCGATTAAAAGAATCGCTGGAATAATTGTAGAGATCTTAAATAAAACATTAAAGCCTTAAATAATCCCGTTCCTTTTGAAATAAAACTTTTTCTTTAGGAAACACTAAGGAATAGGAGACATCGTAAGGGAGAAGTGGTCTATATGCTAATGGGGTGGATAGGTTTCTTCCTATCAATGCTCATTTTACTTGTTTTATCCCAAAAGAACCTAGGGATTGCTATGTTCGCTGGCGCCATCGTTTTAGGCATTTTCTTTGCGCCTGAAAGCTTACCATCAAAAATTTGGGAGTCGATTACTGATCCGAGAACAATTTTCTTAGCGGGGATTGTTAGTTTGATTCCTGTAATAGGAGGTGTGCTTAATGAGACTGGGCAGATGGACAGGTTAATTAATAATATGCAAGTTGGAAGAAAACTTTTTCTCATGCTCTCCCCCGCTCTTATAGGTTTATTGCCTATGCCTGGCGGCGCCCTTCTCTCTGCACCATTAATAGATAAGGCTGGAGCGGATATTCCATATGAGAAAAAAGCTGGGATTAATATATGGTTCCGCCACGTCTTATATCTTATTTACCCATTATCTGCCGATTTAATAGTTTCAACTGCAGCTGCTGGAATAAAATTGTACCAACCGATCCCGATCCTATCCCTTATTTTACTTTTTTCATTGGTTCTCGGCTACTTTTTCTTTCTTGGTGGAAAATTGGAGAAAATGAATTATGAGAAAAAATTCTCGCTGAGAGAACTGCTTCCCCCATTAACTGTTCTGCTCGCAGCTCCTATCATAGACTTAGTGCTCAAAGAAATATCGATACTACCTATTGGAGAGATTGCAACGTTTATTGCGGTTTTAATAAGTTTAATGTTCGCCATATTAATTGGGAAACTTAATCTAATGCGGCTCTACAGGATTGTAATTGGGGCTAAGCCTTGGGATTTCGCTTTCATGATGGTGGGCATAATGGTTTTTCTAGGGGTCTTTAAAGGCTTGGGGGTCTTTGATTTATTTATGAACGTTTTTATAACGCCAGATATGCTTTTTGGGATAGCGTTCCTCTTAGGTTTTGTGACAGGGCGAATAGTTACACCTGCTGGAATAATCTTTCCAATCTATCTAATGAAGTTCGGGCAGGTTTCTCTTCCAGTTTTTGCGCTGATATACTTTGGAATATTTTTAGGTTACGTCATAACCCCCGTGCATCCATGCGTATCACTAACTTTAGCATCATTTAAAGTTGATCTTAAAAGCTATCTTAAAATCATGATTCGGCCAGTATGCATAGCTATGTTTGCAAGCTTGCTTATTTTACATTTAATCACGTCTATAAGTCTATAACTCCTTATTGTTAATTCAAGCAGAAATCTCATTTATAGTGTTGCTTCATATCTTGGTTAAAGGGTAAATTTAATATCGCGTTCACCACTTCCTCAGCCTGCTTATTTGTTTTAGTTCTTGGGTCTCTCATTAAGGCGTCAACGATTAAATCTTTTCTTCCAGCCGTAAATGCTTCAAGAGACCACTCAAGTATTTCTATCCGTGGATAAAACACTCGTGAATACATTATTTTAGGTATGGATTCCAGAGGTTCAGGTTGCAAGTTTTCCCCTGACACATAGGTTGGCACCTCAACGAATATGTCACTAGGTAATGTAGGAATAGCGTCAAACTCATTTGAAATGTTCAATACAAATCTTCTTTTGACATTGTTTATCACACTATCTATGAAGTCTATTATATGCTCTCCTCTCTTTTGGGGTGGGAACACTTCCGTAGCTCTAGTATCGGGATCAAATGCTGCCTTATTTAATCTTTCTTCGTTCCGTTGATTTAACAGCAATCTTATTGCCCATCCAATTTCAGAGTCTACTCCACCTAGAGGACCATACCAATACTGCTTGGTCTCAAGATTTCTGTGATATTTCCATGTGCCGCTTCTAGCGGTGTCTCCCACCGGATATAATCCGTAGAGCTTATACATGTCTGCTGCAGCCCGACTCACAGTTTCCTCCCACGGAGCTGGAACGTAGGTTCTCCAGAATTCTTCAGCTTTCTTCTCGAGCCATTCATCTATCAAATGGTAGGCTTCTTCACCTTTATATTGGAGTTTTGTTAGGAAAACAACGTGATTTAACCCCGCCGTCTGCCACTCAACTTCATTAAAGTCTAGTCCTAGAAGCTTCGTTGTTAGGAGTCTTACGCCTCCCTCAGCGCCATGACAGTAACCCACTATTTTAAGCTTTGGATGAAGCCTATGCAGTAAAGTAGACATCTCGAAAACCGGATTGGAGATTTGTATAAGCCAAGCGTCCGGCGCCAGCTCCTCCATTATCTCGGCTATATGTAATGCAACCATATACTGTTTGTATGCTGTTAATGTTGGGTAGGGGTTAACCATGTTCCAAACGGTTGCATCTATCCCTCTATAATATCCATATTTCTCTCCAGTCTCTATCATGATACCTAGATTCGTGTATCCTATGGCGAAGGCGAGGTTAAGAATGAAAGAAGCGTCTTTTACGCATTCACGTGTATCTGTGGTTTTTTCAACTTTTATGTTAGTGTTTGTTTCGGAGAAATATTTTTTCGCTAGAAGATATGAGCGCTTTAGACGCTGAGGGTTCACATCCATTAGGCTTAAAGTTATCCCATGTAAGCTTTTTGTTAGGGCCAAGTCACGCACTATGCTGGCTATGAAAGTCATGCTTCCCGCCCCAACAACGCCGATCTTCACGTCTTTAACGTTTGGATTAACCAAATTCATCTCCTCCAGAGTCTCTCCAATTTATTAAATGATGAAGAGAGCACCGCCACTGAAAGCTTTGGTTGTCTATCTCTAGTGAACACACCTTTCCTATTTAATATGGTTCTCCATGGAGTTTGAGGGGTTCTGAAGTCCGCGAAGTTCCATACGTGAAGGCCAACAATATAATCTTTTCTCGATAGGGCTTCCACATATTTTCTGATGAACTCTGCTTGATATTCCTCAGACCACATTTGCGGCGGCTCACTATGTAACCCTAGAACAGCGCTTGCACCAAACTCCGTTATAATTATCGGTTTATCAGGATGTCTCCTGTGGATTTCCTCTAGATCAGCCATCATCGCCTCTACGCCCCTATCTATGTCACCCCACTCAGAATACCATCCACGATAGAAATTCAGTGATATTACATCAACATAACCTAGAGCCAAGTCTTTAACGCTTCTATTTGACGCGAACGTAGTTGGTCTTGAAGGATCCAATTTGTTGAAATATGCCGATAGTTCCTTTATGACTTCAGCAATCTCCGGCATATCACTTTGGGGCTCATTCATAACGCTGTACATTATGACTGAAGGCCTATTCTTGTGCTCCTTAATCATTTCGGCAATAACCTTTTTAGCCTTAGCTAAATATTCTCTATCGCTGAAAAGTTTCACTATGCTCTTTTTATCTGCTATTCTCTCCATGCCTGAATAACATAGCGGCGGCTCCAAGATTACTAGGAAACCAAATTCATCCGCCATATCTAAATGCATATTCGAGTATGGATAGTGAGATGTTCTAAAGGAGTTTGCACCCATTTTCTTCATGAGATAGAAATCTCTTATAAGCACGGGACCGGGCAGATTTTTGCCGAAAACCGGGTAATCTTCATGCCTGCCGAAGCCCTTTAGAAAGACAGGTTTATCGTTTACGTATATTTTGCCCTCCTTAACTTTAATGCTTCTGAAGCCTATACGTTCGTAAACGGAATCCTTCAATTCGCCATCGAGATATAATTCTACAATTAAATTGTATAGGTTGGGCTCCTCTGGACTCCAAGGCTTAATGCCGCTAAATTTCTTTTTGTAGATATATCTGCCTGACTTTACATCGCTTACAGTTTCTTCATATATAATTGAATTTAAGTCTTTGCTAGCCAAGGATACCTTTAGACTAACTGGTTCTTCACAAACATTATCTATTAACGCTTTTAGACTTCCATCGCTACTTGTGTAGATGGTTAAATCTTCAACGTAGCATTTATCTGTAAACTCTAAATACACAGGTCTATGTATCCCACCGTAATGAAAGAAGTCGAAAGCCGACACGTTAAGACCTAATGCCGGAGGCAGATTCCGTATTGATGGAGAATTATCTATTCTCACAACTATTCTATTGAACCCGCCAAATTTCAGCTCTTTTATTGCGTATCCAAACGATGTGAACGCCCCCTCATGTTCTCCTACAAAATTCCCATTCGTCCAAATCCTTGTTTTATATCCCGCGCCTTCAAACCTGATCCAAGCCAGTTTACCCTCCAATTCTTTTTGAATGTAGAAATCCTTCTGATACCAGGCTACGCCAGTAAATTGATCCCATTCAGGATTCTGTTCGTTCCATGAGGAAGGAACAAAAATTAGATCATTTGACTCAAAGCCTTTAAACCATTCCTCCTTATCGCCGATGAGGTCTTTATCGATCTTAAACTTCCAGAATCCCTCCAAAGATATTTTAGGCCTAAACCAAGATTTCAACCCTAAACACCCCAGAAAATCCTTTACTCGCTAAAGGATATATTTGATTTATCCTTATTTTTCTCTTTCAAGAAAACCAGTTGGATGAATCCTATCTCGACCTCACATAAAAAATGGGCTATCTGCCATATATGAGATAAAAATAGGAAGAAATTTTTGTAGCAGACTATATCTGCTATAGTCCAATTATTGCGAGGCCAACTAACAGTGGAGCGAAAACCTCAGCCACTAATGACATAACGGTTATCATCGTGTTGAGGGATGGACCCGCTGTGTCTTTGAATGGGTCGCCTACCGTGTCGCCTATCACGGCGGCTTTATGGGCCTCTGAACCCTTTCCTCCGTGAGCTCCAGCTTCAATGTATTTTTTAGCGTTATCCCAGAGTCCTCCGGAGTTAGCCATGAATAGGGCGAAAATTATTCCTGTGATTATGCTTCCGGCAAGGAATCCTGCAAGCGCCTCTTTCCCCAGAAATATGATTGTTAGCACCGGAACCACTATTGCTAAAGAGCATGGTAGCATAAGCTCCTTAATTGCTCCTTTGGTGGCAATATCTACACATTTAGCGTAATCTGGCTTCGATTTGCCTTCCAGTAATCCAGGAATCTCCTTAAACTGGCGTCTTACTTCCTCGATCATTCTTTCAGCGTTTCTTCCGACAGCTAAGATTAGTAGCGCTGAAAGTAGAGGAGGCATCATTCCGCCCAGAAACACTCCTGCGACAACTTCAGGCTTCATTAAGTCTAATATTTCTATGTCAACTAGGTGGGCGTAGGCTGCGAAGAGCGCGAGAACTGTGAGCGCAGCGGCACCTATAGCGAAGCCCTTAGTGATGGCTTTTGTGGTGTTACCAGCTGCGTCTAATCTATCTGCAATCTCAATGACTTCCTCGCCTAGACCCGATTGCTCAGCGATCCCCTTCGCGTTATCCGATATAGGTCCGTAGGCATCCGCAGATATGGTCATTCCGACGGTTGCAAGCATCCCGACAGCTGAGATAGCGATTCCATAGAATGGATTAATGCCAAATGCTACAGAAAGATACCATGCAGCTAAAGTGGCGATGCAAATGCCTATTACAGGTGGAACTATACTTATCAATCCATAGGAGAAACCGGTCAATATGTTTATTGCGGCGCCAGTTGTAGATGCTTCAGCAACTTTCTGCGCTGGCACCCTATCAATAGAGGTGAAATAGTCTGATGTAAGTCCAATTACTGCCCCAGCTGTTAAACCCGCAGCCGTGGGAAGGAAAACTCCAAGCCACCTATTGCTCCCGAGCTCTGAGAAGTAGGTAATGAGTAAAAGGAAAATGGCGAATATAAACCATGTGGAGAATGCCCCTCTATTTAACGCGGCTCCGGGATTACCCTTTATACTGAGCTTAACAACCAACGCGCCTACTATTGAGGCAAATAGCCCCATAGCGGCTATAGCTAAAGGTAGAGCCGTTAGCACGCTTTCACCTATCTCTGCGCCAATGATCATAGCCGCCACGATACTTGCAATATAAGAGTCAGTTAAATCAGCGCCCATCCCGGCTACATCACCAACATTATCACCAACGTTATCCGCGATCACGGCAGGATTCCTCGGATCATCCTCAGGGATTCCCAATTCAACCTTCCCAACAAGGTCAGCGCTTATGTCAGCAGTTTTCGTATATATTCCGCCACCAGCCTTAGCAAAGAGAGCTAGGGCACTAGCCCCGAAGCTGAAGCCTAGAACTATATTTGAGGCATCTACGTCATTCCAGCCCAAGATATGTCTGTAAACGTAAAAGAGCAGACTTATACCCAGAAGAGATAAGCCTACAACTGATAGACCCATGACTGCTCCACCATAAAATGCGACTGGAAATGCTTTTTTCAATCCCTGTCTTGCAGCATTGGCTGTTCTAACGTTCGCCTCAACAGCAGCCATCATCCCAACGTAGGCGGCAAAGCTTGTGCATAAGGAGCCAAAGACGTATGCAATAGCCATACTTGCCCCAAAGTGAACATTTTCGCGGAGCGAATATAATGCTCCAAGGACAACCGCCATTATCAAAACGAAGACGGCTAAAGTCATATTTTGTCTCCTAAGATATGCTTTTGCCCCCTCTTTAATGGCGTTGGCGATCTCCACCATTTTTTTAGTTCCGCTTTCCTGTCTTATGACATACTTATATAGGTAGCCAGCTAATCCAACGGCAACCAATCCAGCTATCGATGTTATGTAGAACCACTCCATAGGTCAGCCCTCCTTTTTACAAAATTTTCCTAAAATTTTCCAAAAATATAATACTTGACCTTATATTAACTTTTACTCAAAAATTTATTCAGAAAATCTTATTTAAAACACCACATATTTATTCGTTTATAGCAAAAATCATACGCTTGGAGTTGATCTTTCACGAAGATTGGCGCTGGATTAGTTGGTTGCGGAGCAATTGGTACTGTTATAGCGAATGCAATAGATAGCGGAAAGGCTGGAGACATAAACCTAATAATTGTTTACGATATTATTCGTGAGCGGGCTGAGAAGCTTTCTTCTAAACTTAAACATAAACCTCTTGTGGCTAAAAACATAGATGAGATCCTAGAAAGAAATGATGTTCAAATAGTTATTGAGGCTGCTTCTCAAGAGGCTGTCAGGCAATATGCTTTGAAAGTTTTATCCGGTAACAAAGATTTAATGGTTATGAGCACCGGTGCACTGCTTGATGACTCCCTATTTGCTAAGATAATGGAGGTTGCTAAAAAGAGTGGAAGAAGAATTTATGTTCCTTCAGGTGCAATAGTTGGCCTAGACAACATTAAGTCTGCAACAATAGGTCACGTTGAAGAGGTCACGCTTACAACTAGAAAACCGCCAATGAGTCTTAAGGGCGCGCCCTATGTTGAGAAAAGCAAGATCGACCTTACATTACTTAAGGAACCTCTAGTCTTATATGAGGGAGTAGCCAGAGAAGCCGTTAAACTATTCCCTCAAAACGTTAATGTTGCTGCCTCACTGAGCCTAGCTGGAATAGGTCCGGACAAAACAAAGGTCAAAATAATTGTTGATCCAACGATAAAGAATATCATCCATGAAATTCGGGTTAAAGGTGAATTCGGAGAGATCCACACTAAAACCATAAATAAGCCATGTCCCACTAATCCGAAAACAAGCTACATAGCCGCCTTATCAGCAATAGCAACATTAAGAAAGATAAGCGGTAATATTATTATTGGAACATAGCTCGCTTAACTTTATTACAGTATGGAATTTCAAGGAAATAATTCTTTAGTCCTCAGCTAATAAATTAAGTATAGCCAAGGTTGCATAGAGTGCCTCTTCAGTTCTTACAGTTTCAGTTGCTTGTTTAGGTACAGTATTAACTATGAAATCCGCTAGCTCATTCAGCTTCATTCCCTCTTGCTCCACGATTTCCCAAAGACCTTGACTTGGCGATCCGAAGGCCACAAGTATACATTTTGATTTCCGCCATTTACCTAGAAGCGCATCTTTAACTTTCATAAATGGCTCTCCTCGTCTAGAGGTTGCTATAACCATGTCAAAGGCTCCGTCTTTAATCATTCGTCCAAACGGAATCTTGGAAAGGGTGACTTTGTATCCCCAATAAATAGAAATTTCATTTCGGTTAGTTAATTCAGCTCTTGGATTCTCTCCATTTTTTACTATCTTAACGGTTACACGAGTCCCCAAAGGTATACGTACACCTGAAATAGGAATCGGTTTTTCAACACCCACATCAACGAGAACTCCACGTTTACTCTTTGCAACCACCACGCCCTCCCTAAATTCACCTATCTTTAGATTTTTCATTTTACTTTGGGTTGGATGATGCGGCGTTCTAAGCGGTGGTAATATACCGGCGTAACGCAGTTTAGGCATTATCTTAAAAAGTTTCTTCCTGAGATATTGAGGCGTCTCCATGTAGGATAGAATTGTAGCCACAAAATTCAGGTCTCCCCTCTGATCAGCACCAAGCATATCTGGATAAATAATAACTTCATCAACACGGAATATCGCTAAAGCTCGACCTATCAAACCAATCTTAAAGGTTTTCTCTCTGAGATGCGGGACATCAGAGACTATTGATGCGGGTATCGCCACGCAAAGTTTTCGATGACGTTTTAGAGGCTTAATCAACAAAAATTCCCCAATCAATCTTAAGAGTTGAAGTATTTTAATTTTAGAGTTCAAAATCTTTTACTTGATCGTTAAAAATAAGGTTTTAGTCCAAAAATTTAAAGATTAATTATGTCCTTAATCAATTAGGGCGTGATAATGGGAGTATTCAAGTTGAATTTCAGCAGCGCTCTAGTAACAGGCGGCGCTGGTTTCATAGGTAGCCATTTGGTTGACGCGTTAATGGAAAGAAACGTAAGAGTAACGGTTCTCGATAACCTAAGCGGGGGGAGACTCAGCAACATATCAACTTGGCTTAAAAATCCAAGATTTAAATTTATCATGGGCGATATGCTTAATCCCGAGGATTTGAAAAAAGCTCTAGAAAATTGTGAAATAGTCTTTCATTTAGCTGCTAACCCAAATGTTAAGATTGGAGCATTTAACACAAGAATCGATTACGAACAAAATATCCTTGCAACATATAACCTTTTGGAAGCCTTGAGAGAGAATGATGAATGCAAGAACATTGTATTCACGTCGACATCAACAGTTTATGGCGAAGCGGAAAAAATGCCCACACCTGAAGACTATGGTCCACTAAAGCCCATATCCCTTTACGGCGCCTCAAAGCTCGCTTGTGAGGCGCTCATATCCGGCTACTCTCATCTTTTTGGATTCAAAAGCGTGATATGCCGACTTGCAAATATTGTGGGCTCAAGAAGTGGACATGGAGTGATATATGATTTCATAAATAAGTTAAGGAATAACCCAAAGACGCTTGAAGTTCTTGGTGATGGAACTCAAAGAAAATCCTATCTTTATGTTAAGGATTGCGTGGAAGCCATGATTTTGGCAGCTGAAAAATCAAGTAGCCAAGTAGAAATATATAACATTGGATCAGAAGACAGCGTTAATGTTGCTGCCATAGCGAAAATAGTCATCGAGGAGATGGGATTAAAAGATGTTGAAATACGTTATACTGGAGGAGTAGATGGAGGAAGAGGATGGAAGGGAGACGTAAAAGTAATGCTTTTAGATATCTCAAAAATTAAGAGCCTTGGATGGAAACCGAAGTTAAATAGCGCAGAAGCTGTGAGGCAAGCGGCAAAAGATATAATTTCTGATCTCAGACAATTTTAGTGAGATTGGAGTCAAGGAAGATTTAAGAAACAATGACCTTTCCCTCTTGAAATGTAAAGATTAAATAGGCCAAGTTTCAATCATCTCACATAATCTCTAATCATTGGAGCGATTAGCATTGGACGAAGAAGGTTTAATCTCTAAGGATGAAGCAGCCTTAATCATTATCGATGTCCAAGAGAAGCTTTTTCCACTAATATTCAACAAAGAAAAGATCCTCGAGAACATGCGTAAACTCATACGGTTTGCCAAAATAGTTAATATGCCAATTATTTTAACGGAACAATATCCTAAGGGTTTAGGTTCAACGATTCCCGAGATTAGAGAGCTGGTTCCCGATTTTCAGCCAATAGAGAAGCTGGAATTTAGCTGCTTCGGTTCAGAAAAATTCAGGCTTATACTTAAGGAATTAAATGTTAAAACACTTATAATTGTTGGGATAGAGACTCATATCTGTGTTACGCAGACATCTATTGAGGGAATAAAGAACGGCTATAGAGTATATGTTGTCGTTGATGCGACTTCATCAAGAAAGCTCGAGGATAAAAGCATAGCTATTAAAAGAATGATGCAGAGCGGTGTTATAGTGGTCTCAACAGAGATGCTTATGTATGAGCTATTAAAGAAAGCTGGAACTAAAGAGTTTAAGGAAGCGCTGAAGCTAGTGAAATCCTGAGAATTCCGGCGTGAGAATAGTTAAAATTAACTATATATGCATGTTAATGCTTATCTAATTGTGTAGATATTCCAGCTTGGAGCTCTAGAATTAGAATGGTTAAGGGTTTATTGAAGGTTGTTGTTTACGCTTTATCTGCGCTTTTGCTTTTTTTAGGCGCGGTTTTCATAATGTCATTCAACCTTGGAATTCTCTACTTCCTTGTTGGTTTAATCTTCACTTCCATTGCCATAACATTATTAGTGTTCAGTCGCGAAAGAAAGCCGATAGAAATCAAACAGACAATATCGATTGGAGGTCCAACAAAAGTTAAAGAGGTGCGTTGTCCAGTTTGCGGGGCAGTTATAGATGTAACGAAAGTTAAGGTCATAGCTGGAAAACCGATAGTTACTTGCGACTACTGTGGGAACAATTTTGAGTTAACTGAGGAGCCATTATGGTAGTGGTGAATAGTGAGGGAAAAATGAGGTATCATGCTAACATTTTAGTTCTAGTCTTACTTCTATCTCTACTCATAATCGTAAGTGTCGCTCCAACCTCCGGAAGCCAAATCAAGTATAGAGTCGACAAAGAGTGGGTGCAAATATGGGTGAACGAGGATGGATCAATTGACATACTATATAACGTAACCATAACATACACTTTAGGTTCCCCGGAGGGTATAGTCACAATAGGGATGCCTAAAAGAGATTTTCAAATCCAATATGCCCAAGATATTGATGGCAGAAACCTAGAGTATCAATCTTTTTCAGAAAACGAATTCTACGGCGTCGACATACAACTCAGTAAACCGATAGAATTAAATAAACAGTATACGGTGATCATTTACGCAACGGTTTCAGAAATGCTTTATAAGGATGAAGCAAATCCGGGGAATGTTGGACTGAAATTTTATCCATCAACATTTGATACTGCAGAAGCTCCCATAAGTAATATTAGAGTCGCAATAGCGCTTCCCAAAGAAGTAAAGGAGAACGAAGTTAAATACTTAGAGGGGCGGGAATTCAACGGAGTTTATAGAAGCGAAGAGAATCTCCTTGTCTACTGGGAGGTAAATAACTGGCCAGCTTACGAAGAATTTTGGGTAGGCGTTTCCTTCCCGGAAAAATATGTTAATTTAGGGCCAGACATATGGGATTATATTTTGATCGGCGGTTCGGTGGCCGCCTTCTTTACTGCTATGGTAATCGTTGTGGTATTAGCCTATAAAAGGCTTGGAAAGGCTGAGTATGAGAAACCTAGAATAGCGATTGAAGCACTAGGTCCAGCCCGCGGCCTAACAGCGGTTGAAGCGGCGGTTGTTCTAGATTTAAAGCCCGTGAAGGTTTTAACAATGATTCTCTTTGGACTATTACTTAAGAGGGCTATTATGATTTTGTCAACAGACCCGATTATTAGACTCAAAAAGCTAATAAGAAGTGAGAATGAGCCTATAAACCTCAGATACTATGAGATTGACTTTCTGCAAGCTATAGGACCAGATGGAAGTCTAGATGATGAGTTACTCGCAAAAACGTATCTAAATCTCCGGGACACAGTAAACCTCAAGATAAGAGGATTCTCAAGAATAGATACAATAAACTACTATAAGGCGATTGTTAGTAGAGCTTGGCAACAGGTGATCCAGGCAAACACGCCTGAACTTAGGTGTAAAGCTCTAGAGGAGAATATGGAGTGGCTTCTAGCAGACGAAGAGTTTGAAGAGAAGCTTAAAGTGGCTTTTCCACCGGACGTTATAATTTATCCCCGACCTGACTGGTGGTGGTATTGGCATTGGCCTACACCGCCGAGAGGGCAACCGCCAACCCGGCCTCCCGGAGGAGAGGGAAAACCAATCTCTATACCGGGTCAAGATTTTGCGAATAATATAGTTTTAGCTTTACAGAAAGCCGCAAACAATATTGTGTCGGACGTTCAGGAGTTTGCAAATCGTCTTGTTCCAGCCCAAAAATCCCAAGCTAAGCAGAGGCCGCTTAGATTTCCCAGCTGTGTTTGTGCATGTGCCAGCTGTGCATGTGCTTGTGCATGTGTTAGTTGTGCATGTGCATGCGCTCATGGAGGTGCTAGGTAAATGGTCAGATTTAACCTTAAGAAGCTTATTTCTAGAGGGCTTAAACTCCCTCTATATCATTTAAGAGTTCACGATGATACGTATAAGAGTTTAAGGCTTCATCTTAGACTTGAAAAGGATGGTAGTGGTGTACTAATCATTAATGCCTCCAGAGTTCTCTTTCTGAATAAAACAGCAGCCGAATACGTTTCGTCATTCATGAAGGGTGAAAGTGAAGATGAAACTGTAAGGAAAATGGTTAAACGCTATAAGATTGACGCTGAAACAGTTCGAAAAGATTACCGTGAAGTTCTCTACGTGATAAACACCTTCGTTAACACACCTGACGTATGCCCAGTCTCCTATCTGGGCGTTGAAAAGCTAGAGCCCTTTCAGAAAGAACTCAGCGCACCTTACCGCATGGATTTAGCAATAACCTATAGATGCAATAACAGGTGCATACACTGCTATACCGGAGGCCCAAAGGAAACAAGGGAGCTTACAACCAAAGAATGGTTTAAGGTGATGGATAAAATCTTCAGATTAGGGATCCCGCACGTAGTCTTTACTGGTGGAGAGCCAACATTAAGAGACGACTTGCCTGAGCTCATCGCTTACGCTGAAAAGATTGGGCTTATATGCGGCTTAGTCACTAACGGACGTAGACTCAAAGACGAAGATTATTTCCAGAGACTTGTTGACGCAGGTCTAGACCACATTCAAATAACTCTCGAGTCCCATAACCCGCAGGTTCATGACAAGATAACTGGCGTAGCTGGAAGCTGGGAAGAAACTGTTAAAGGTTTAAAGAATGCTATTGAGTCACCTATTTACACTCTAACAAATACAACTCTAAATAAGTATAATGTTGATGGAATTCTGGAGACGATAGACTTCATTCATAACCTTGGACTTAAGCAATTCGCATGTAACAGCCTAATATATTCCG
>CAZWWD010000012.1:0-22815 GCA_964637155.1 uncultured Candidatus Bathyarchaeia archaeon | reverse complement strand
GGATTGCTCCATGCTCTTCCCACATCATCCCCACATAGCAGTATGTAGGGCATTAACTTAAATTATTCGCTAATAACTAAAATCCATTAAGTCCAAATGCATGTTTATTTATTGCTTCACTGTCACTTATTATCAAGGATGATAGGCTATGGCTAGGCTGCGGATACCTGAACCCGTTTCAGGTGGAATACTCTTAACTTACAAGTGCACTAATGAATGTAAGCATTGCATGTATGCATGCTCACCAAGATGGAATGGCGACTGGATAAAGCTGGAAGACGCTGAGAAAATTCTGAAGAATCTTTCAGCGGCATTTAGGAAGCGATATCCTAGAAATTTCACTCAGGTTGGTGTTAATTTAGGTTTACATTTCACCGGCGGCGAACCCTTCTTAAACTTCGATCTATTATTGAGATTGGTTAAATTAGCTGATAAACTTGAGATTCCTTCAATCTTCGTTGAAACAAACTGTTTCTGGTGTATTAATGATGAAGTAACGGTGGAAAAGCTTCAAAAGCTGAGGGAAGCCGGTTTAGATGGAATACTCATTAGCGCCAACCCTTTTGTGATTGAACAGATCCCTTTTGAGCGTATAGAGCGAGCCGTCAAAATAAGTAAGCGCATATTCGGCGCAAACACGATAGTCTATCAAGAACTATTCTATAATCAGATGAAAATGATCAACCTGAAGGGCACCCTCCCCTTTGAAGACTACTTATCTCTAATGCGCGATGTAGACCCCTTCGGGTTAAATGTTGGATTAAGCTATCCCTCAATGCTCCCGATGGGCAGGATCACCTACAGATTAAGCCACCTATACAAGAGATATCCAGCTAAACGATTTTTTAAGGAAAATTGCTTGGGGGAGCTAACCCGCGAATGGCATGTGCACATAGACAACTACTGCAATTACATAACTGGCTACTGTGCGGGAATATCATTAGGAGACGCGAGAAGGCTAGATAGACTTTGCCGGGAAGGCATAGAATTGGAAGATCATCCGATCATTGAGAAATTGGTGTCCCCTAGAGGCTTAGGGAAGCTATTTGAGTATGCGTCCAAAGAATATGGTTACAAGGAGAGGAGAGAGGGTTACATATCGAAGTGCCACCTATGTCTTGACATAAGGAAGCATATAATAGAGCAAACAGATGAATTTAGGGAGCTTAAGCCAAAAGATTTCTATAGGTATCTGTGACTGCTGAAACGCTCACTATATATTAGGGGTATAAATTTGCAGCAAATATTCCTTCAAAAAGCCTTTTATTTCTAAATTCTGGAAATTATATTATTGGATAAAGAGGCTGCTCATGGAATTTTAGAGTAGAGTGAAGTTTAATGCCTCCTCAAAGAAGAACCGCATTAAAAAAGAGAGTTGAGGGAGAGTTCCCGGAGGAAGGGGCAAACATAACTGCGCTTATTAAGACCTTAATAAAAAGCTTTCTGAGAACGGACAGCAATTACGGTGCAATAGCCGACATAAATACTAATGCGGACTACATTTATAAGCTCGTGAAGAATTACATATCCGAGGAAAAGCTGGATATATACGCATTAAAGCTTGGAAACCGCATACTCATGTCTAAAACCAGCATAGATTTTGAAGAGGTTTATGAAGTTATAAGAAGCCACTCCCATTTAAAAACGAAGAAAGGAGTAATTGAAATCTGGGATGACCCGGAAAACCAGATACTTCATTTTCTCATCTTACCCCTAAGGAAGCATTTCCCAATAGAATATTCAACGGATGGTGAGAAAGAGAGAATTATAAACCTGCTTATCAAGGAATATATGGAACCCTAATTTAGGGGATTAAAAAGCCATGTTTTCGGCTGCTTAGCGTCTAGGTTTCTCCTTTTTGCCTAAAACTAGATCCTTAAGCGCTATTCCATTAACAGTTACAACTTTCCATCTGACCCCTGGAATGTCGCCCATTGACCTGCCTCTTGAGCCTCCTATCCCCTCAATTATCACTTCATCGTGTTCATCAACTACGTTCAGCGCGCCGTCACCCGGCAGGAAGGCTGTTACAACCTTACCGTTCTTTATTAGCTGAACCCTGACACATTTTCGTATTGCGCTGTTCGGCTGCTTGCTTTCCCGCCCAACTTTCTCGAGGACTATTCCCCTAGCCATCGGAGCCCCTTCAAGCGGGTCTGATTTAATGTCTAGCATAAGCATGCGTCTTTTATAGTATATGCTCTTCCAACGCATCTTCTTTCTATTCTGGATTAGCTTTCTTGCAGCGAACTCTCCTCTAGGTGATTTACCCATGCTGATTAGCCTCCATTGTACGGTATTTGCCAAAATGGAATTTTCAGTTATAAACGTTTCGTTAGACCTTAAATTATTAGGACGTTGCTTATGTTGAAATAGCGTCTCGCCAGAAACCTTATTTTCTCAGCGTTCCGACCGTTTTTACCTATAGCTATACCCTTGTCCTTATTGTCAACGGAGACTACTGCGATGATGCTTCCATCCGGCTTCTCGGTGATCCGTACCTCCCTAACGGCTGCCGGTTTCAATGCGTTTTTTATTAATTGAACAGGGTCATCGGAGAATTCGACGACCTCGTATCTTTTACCGGTTAGCTTCTCGAGTAAAGCGATGTTTTTTCCTCTTTTGCCTATGGCTATTCCAGCTTCGCCCTCTTCTATCACAAAGATTATTCTATCGAATCGGGAATCAATTATGCAGTCCCGAACTCTTGCTCCAGTCAAGTTCTCAAATAGACTTATGTATCCTAATTCTTCATTGGTAAGGCGTATTCCCCTAGACATTTTCACCACCCGCAAATTTAAGTATGTCAGAGTCACCTGGATCTCTTATTGCTAAAGCAGATACGAGGAAGGGTTTTCCGCAGGCTGAACCTAAATCTAGGCTTGAACCCGGATATACAATTAGAGGAATATTCGAGAGTTTGCAGTAATATTCAATTTTTTCCCGCTTATCCCTAGGACAATTAGAAGCAATGATAACGAGCCGAACCTTACCGCTCATAGCATTCTTTATGGTAACATTTGACCCAAATAAAATTTTTCCAGTTTTAACTGCTATGGCTAAGGATCTGTTGATTTCACCTTTACTGATTTTACTCATTTGATTCACTCTCCCCGCCGCTCTCACCTGCGCTTGCAAGCGGCGCCGTCATATAAATGTCAACCAGACCGGTTCCTATGGGTATGGCCTGCCCAACTATAACGTTTTCGGTGACTCCCTTAAGTGGGTCGGATTCCCCTCTGACGGCGGCTTCAACAATGTTTGGAACCGTTATCTCGAAGGCTGCTCTTGCTAAAACGCTTGGTTTTTCGCCGCTGACTCCATGCCGTCCTATTTGTCTAACGTTGCCGGTAACGGTCATTATGTCAGCTACAAGCATTATGTGCCTTACGTCTACGTCTAATCCCTGCTCTTCGAGAACGCCCATTGCTTCCTCAATTATCGCGTTTCTGGCAGCCTCTATACCTAGAGTTCTTTCTATTTCATGTATATTATTTGTTGTAGTCCTCGTCGGGTCGACTCCCGTAACCTCAAGCACCCTCGGCAGATTGGAGCCATCGGTTCTTATAACCCATTCCCCATTTTCTTCTGACACATAAACTCTTTTTATTCCCGGTATCCCCTTTATGTGATACGATAATACTTTATTCATAAGTTTTTTGCTATCCATCTTCTTTTTAGGTTCAATATATATCATGTCGCCTTCAAACTTTAGTGAGCAGCTTGGCACATCAATTATTTTGCTTAGTTCCTCTATGGTTATTCCACGTTCATCCATTTTACGTTTGCTAAGCTTAACAACTATGCCTTCGGTCTCCGGATTTATGTAGATTGCCTCAGAAATATCCTCGAGGGTTGTATATAAGATTTTTCGGGCAACCTCGGTTGCTTTCTTTCTACTTTTTCTGTGTTCCTTATCTAGGTATATGGTCATTATCGGCGTTGACGGCTCCCTTCTTGCATCAACAATTTCAATTAAACGCGGCAACCCAAGCGTTACGTTCTGCTCTCTAACACCAGCATAGTGGAAGGTTCTTAGGGTCATCTGTGTTCCGGGTTCACCAATAGACTGCGCCGCAACTATGCCGACCGCTTCCCCGGGCTCAACCAAGGCCCTCTTATAGCGTTCTAAGGCTAATTTGATAGCTAAATCCACTCCCTCCTTACTTAGGGAGGAGGCTGTAAGCCCCTCAATAAGCTCGCGCACAAGAAGAGGCGTAAGCTCATTCTTAACCTTATTTACCTGTTCTTTTATGTACTCTTTGGGTGCCGGTTCCCCAGCTTCAATCATCAGTTTGACCTGATCGATGAGCCTATTAACGTTGACGGCTTTCCCGTGATCGCTTTTAGCTGGGTCTACGCCGTCTTCACCATATCTGAATTGGACTATTTCGCCTAGTGGGTTCCTTACGGTTCCGTCGTATTCGACGCGTAGGTGCTCTAGGGCGTTAATCAATCTTCTCTGCATGTAGCCGCTTTGCTGGGTTCTCACCGCGGTGTCCACTAGGCCTTCCCGTCCACCCATAGCGTGGAAGAAGAATTCTATTGGGTCTAATCCATCTCTATAGGATGAGTATACGAATCCTCTTGCCTTAGGGGATGGATCACCAATCTCGAAGTGTGGTAGAGCTCTCTCCAAGTATCCGCGTATAACACGTTTACCTCGAATCGACTGCTGACCTAATATTGCGGTCATCTGTCCAATATTGAGTGTTGAGCCTCTAGCTCCGGTCTTCGTCATAATTATGCCTGAATTATTAATGTTGAGATCTTCCTCGGCAACTCTACCGGCTTTTTCTCGCGCTTCAGCTAGCTCATTCATAACGTAGAGCTCGAATGAATCTAATAGGGTTTGGCCGGGGAGCTTCTCGAGCGTTCCATCACGTAGCGCTTTGGTTAGGGCATCTATTCTTCTCTCCGATTTCCTTACTATTTGACGTATTTTCCGTCTGGCTTCAGCGGATAAATCGAGTTCATCAAAGGAGTACGTGAAGCCGCGCATCGATATAAATCGCGTAAGCAGATGGCTCACTTGGTTAAGGAACCGTCTACCCGCCTCCGTTCCATAATCCTTTATTATCCTATGTAAAATGCTCTCGGATTTTTCAGCCCCTATAGAATTCTTGTCGATAACGCCCTTAACTAGGACACCATTTTTGATAACGACGTAAGCGTCATAGGGGCACTCATCCTTCAGGCACTTATCGCAGTTCCTGCAGATGCTTGCCTTAAGCGTGTAGTTGAAGTCCTTTGGAAGGAATAGACTGAAAATCTGTTTTCCAGTCCAGAGAGGCTTCGGCTCCTTAACAGCGGGCTCCGGCAGAGGCCCATCATATCCAGCGGCCGCCAATAATTCGCATACCTCTTTCTTATTGAGAAGCGTTGATTTACGGGTTAGAAGGAAAGCGGCTGTTATAAAGTCTCGGATGGCACCTATTATTGGGCCTCCGAACCTCGGCGATAATATGTGATCCTGAACCTGCATTAGTAGGCGGGCTTCACTCTGCGCTTCCTCGCTCTGTGGAACATGAAGGTTCATTTCGTCGCCGTCGAAGTCAGCGTTGTATGGTGGGCAAACACAGAGGTGAAGTCTGAAGGTTTTGTATGGTAGAACCTTAACGTAGTGGGCCATTATTGACATCCTGTGCAGTGAAGGCTGCCTATTGAATATGACTATGTCGCCGTCCTGCAGGTGCCTCTCAACTATGAAGCCTGGCTCAAGAGCTTCAGCAACCTTCTCCCTGTCAGCGACAAACTCTAATCTAACACGCTTGCCGTCAGGCCTAATAATGTATAGTGCACCCGGATACTTATCCGGCCCATTTTTCACGAGCTCACGTAGCCTATCAATGTTCCATGGGGTAACCTTTTCGGGTACAGTTAACCTCATGGCTATGCTTATTGGAACGCCAACCTCATTTATATCCAGGTTGGAGTCGGGGCTGATAACGGTTCTGGCTGAAAAGTCAACTCTTTTGCCGGAGAGGTTACTTCTGAATCTTCCCTCCTTACCCTTTAAGCGCTGAGATAATGTTTTTAACGCTCTTCCGGAACGATGTCTGGAGGGAGGTATACCGGAGGTTTCATTATTGAAGTATGTGGTTACATGATACTCTAAAAGTTCAGATAAATCCTGAATTATAAGGGTGGGCGCTCCGGCCTCAATATTCTCTCTAAGCCGCTGGTTTATTCTGATTATGTCAACAAGCTTGTGGGTTAAATCATCCTCGGATCTTATTCCCGATTCAAGTGTTATGGAGGGCCTAACATAAACTGGCGGAACGGGGAGAACCTGCAGGATCATCCATTCCGGCCGGGCGTATTTGGGATCAAAACCTAAAAGAACCAGATCATCATCAGGTATTCTTTCAAATCTTTCACGTATCATGCTTGCTGTTAAACGTTGAGAACCTTCCTTTTCCGTGTACTCGTGGAAGATTGTTGGCTTAACAAACTCTACTTTATATTGTCTGGCGCCGCAATATGGGCATTCACGGTTTCTTTTGGCCTCCTCAAAAACCCTAGCGTAGAAGGAATTAGGCACATGGCCAAGCAGCTTATTTAATCTCTGCATTCTAGATTTGAGGGATTTAATTGTTTTTTCGGGGAGCAATATGCGCCCGCAGTTTCTGCATATAACCTGCAGAAGATTATATATTATCTCAGCAAATTCCACATGGATTATTGGCACTGCAAGCTCGATGTGCCCAAAATGACCTGGACATCTTGCAGAGGTGTTTCCGCAGGTTCTGCATCGCTGTCCGGGCTCAAGCACCCCTAAGCGGTTATCCATGAGCCCTGAGGGTATTACTGCTCCGTCTTCGTCGTAGGTATCGGCTGTCTGAATTTCAACAACCGACATTTTCCTTATTTCTTGGGGTGAGAGTATGCCAAACTTTATTTGGTCTATTACTTTCTGATATGCTTCCTCAACCATCGCCATTTTACGCCCTCTCCTTTAATTTGAGTCTAGGCGCAATACATAAGCTCATTAACTCCTGTAGGAGAAGCTTGAATGCATATGAAACTATAACCGGTGAAACATCAGCTTTATCTCCGCAGAGGTGGCACATATATCTGCGTTGCTTCATATCATAGTAGGCTATGAAACCGCAGTTCTCACAGACATACAGCACATATTTATCTGATTCCTCAAGCAACCTGTCTTGGAGCAGCATGGCGGCGCCATGCCCTATCAGGCAATCCCTCTCCATTTCTCCGAAACGTAATCCACCGCCTCTAGCACGTCCCTCAGTTGGCTGTCTCGTCAGCATCTGCACTTGACCCCTAGCCCTCGCATGCATCTTGTCAGCCACCATATGATGTAGCTTCTGGTAGTAGACGATTCCTATGAATATGTCGGCCACATATTTTTCGCCGGTTACTCCATTATACAAAACTTCTCTTCCACTGTAGCTGAAGCCTAGATTTATAAGCATACGCTTTAGAGCTTCGCCTCTTCTTTTACCGATGAAAGGTGTGCCATCTATGAACTCTCCTTTCAGAGCAGCTATTTTACCAGCCATTGACTCTAAGAACTGGCCGATAGTCATTCTTGAGGGGATGGCGTGCGGGTTAATTATTATATCCGGGACGATCCCGTCTACGCTGAAGGGCATATCCTCCTGCGGGACAATCATTCCTATAACGCCTTTCTGCCCATGCCTAGAAGCAAATTTGTCACCTAACTCGGGTATACGTTCGTCTCTCACCCTAACTTTAACAAGCTTGCCTCCCTCGTTGGTTTCAGTTATGAAGACAGCGTCTACTACACCTTTCTCCGAGGGCCTCATTTCAATGGATGAATCCCTCATTGTTGGCCCCCTGACCTCAAACTCCTTGTACTCTTCAAGGAATCTCGGCGGGCTCATTCTACCTATTAGAACATCTCCGCCCGAAACCTCTGCTTCCAGGCTTATTATTCCATCTGGTTCTAGAAAGCGATAGTATTGCTCACCACGGTAACCTCTTGTTCCAGGTTCAGGTATTGCTAAACGATCCCTTAGTCCACCTAGATATTGGCGGCATTCAGCTTCGTAGAGCCTGTAGAAGGTTGAGCGGGCTAAGCCGCGCTCTATTGACGCCTTATTGAAGATTATAGCGTCTTCCATATTGTATCCTTCATAGGAGAGAACCGCCACTACACAGTTCTGTCCTGAGGGACGTAGGTCGTATCCTATGATCTCCATGGGTTTAGTCTTTACAAGAGGTTTCTGTGGATAATGGAGAATGTGGGCGCGGGAGTCAACGCGGAATGGGAAGTTAGAGGCATATACGCCTAGGGCTTGCTTGGCCATTGCCGATTCATAGGAGTTGCGTGGGGATTGATTATGTTCGGGGTACGGTATTAATGACGCACAGATCCCAAGGATCAAGTATGGCGCCAATTCCAGGTGGGTGTGCTGGGGAGTTAGATCTTCGGGATAAAGCGCTATGTAAGCGTTTTCCTCTTCCTCAGCATCTAAATATTCAATTATACCACGCTTTATTAGGTCGCTCCACGTCCATTCTCTTGACATAATTTTTTCCACATGCTCTTTCCGGAGCTTCGGTTTACCATTTTCAACTACAATTAAAGGTCTGCGTATTCTCCCTTCATCACAGTTTACATAAACCTCGCGCTTAACGCCATAAATCTCGGAGAAGTATGCGACATTAATTTCTGAAGATATCTCTCCTTCTCTTCTCGCTTTCCTCAGCTCTTCAACAAGCCTTTCAGGATCATCATGATAGCCGATTGGCACACCATTAACAAAAACCTTTGCGCCATTAACCTTCAACATTTCATCTGCTTCAGAAAGTGGGACAACACCCCGTCTATAAAGGTCCCGCTTCACTTTCTCCGAGTCCACGCCAATCGATATTGAGGCTGATAGAGCTAGGTTTTTGACTAAACCGCAGTTTGCTCCCTCCGGCGTCTCATTTGGACATAGTCTACCCCAGTGCGTAGCATGTAGATCTCTAGCCTCAAAGTTCGGTTGGCTTCTACTTAACGGTGACTGCAATCTTCGGAGATGACTGTAGGTTGAAATCAAGTTGGTTCTATCAAGAAGCTGTGTTATACCAACCTTCCCACGACCCCAATTACCGGTTGCAAGTGCATGCTGAAGCTTTTCAGTCACTATACCGGGTCTAACAGCTATAGAAATACTTAGCATGCGCCTCTTGGCACCCATCCTCTCAAGCTGATATTTAATGTCGCGGCAGAGATTCCTGAAGGCTATACGGAACAGGTCGGCCAGCAGCGGCCCGGCGAG
The DNA here is from genome assembly GCA_964637155.1 of uncultured Candidatus Bathyarchaeia archaeon. Taxonomy (GTDB): domain Archaea; phylum Thermoproteota; class Bathyarchaeia; order Bathyarchaeales; family DTEX01; genus DTEX01. The sequence continues at coordinate 13,558 of CAZWWD010000012.1, read as the reverse complement.
CTTTAACCGCTTATTTTTGACGTGATCTTTATCGTCGGGTTTACGTCTACCTAGCTTTAGTTCAATAACTCTAGCAGCCATTTCGCCGAGCAGATAGGCTTTCTCGATTCTTTTGTCGCGGGTTCTTCCGATATGCGGCATAAAGTTTCTATCTAAAAGGATCTCAGCTCTCTGCAGACGGTAGCTTCTGACTTGGCCGTGCGCCACTCGGTTTCCGATGAATAAGAGGGCATCTTCAACGGTGTTTATGTTAGCTGCCTCTTCAAATGAAGGTTCAAGCTCGCTTTGTATTTCCTTGTCCAATGAAACTGTTTCAGCTATCTCTTTATCGGACTCGAGTCCAAGAGCCCTCATTAGGACAACGAATGGTATTTCAGATGGAACCCCCGGCATGGAAACATATAATGCGCCGTTAGGTTTCATGCGCATTTCAATTCTGGCTCTAAAACCAACGGTTGTTGAGAAAATTTTGGCTCTATAAACCGGTGTGGTACCCTTCATCTCGTAATCTACAAGTATACGGTTGGGAGCTAAATCTTCAAGAGCAACAATAACCCTTTCAGATCCATTAATTATGAAGTATCCTCCGGGATCTAGAGGGTCTTCACCCTGCCGGATTAATTCTTCCTCAGAGAGATCGGAAAGGTGGCAATATTTGGACTTAAGCATTGTTGGCATATCGCCGATGTAAACAAGCTCCTTATCCATTTCTTTACCGTTTATGACAGGCGTCATTTCAACCGAAATAGGCATCGCGTAGGTTAGATTTCTTAGACGCGCCTCCATAGGGTAGATTTCGCGATGTGTACCATCAACCTCAGTTACGTAAGGTCCATAAATAATGCTGTTTTCGGTTTCTCGAACGATAAAGACTCTGCCAAATTTTATCTTGTAGGGTCCCTCCGGAACCTCGATCTCTATTTCACCAATCTCATCCACAATTTTTTGCAGTCCATGCTCGATAAATTCATTGTAAGAGTCAAGATGCTGCCTGACTAATCCCTTCTCCTCAAAGAAAGATTTCATAACTAAAAAGGCATCTTCCGGACTAATCAAACTTCTAATTCTCCCTCCTCCGAACACTTAAGGTTAGGGCAATTAATATGCATTAACGTTTCCCCCTTACTGGAAGACCACATCAATCAGCCATTACCCTCATTACAACTCTCTAAGAGCAAAAGCTTAACAATAAATGAAACTAATAAACTTTGCCATTCACCGGAACCTAAACATGAACATGAGGGGGAAATGGGTGCTGAGAACCCGGCTCCGCAGGCCGACGTCTTAATCCTGGCTAGACTACGGGTCCAATTCCAGCATCCCCAATTATGGGGAAAATATGGCGGACCCGGTGGGATTTGAACCCACGATCTCCGGCTTTCTGCGCCGGGTTCTCGGCTTCAATTTTAGTCATGTCTCTCTTAAATTTAAGGAGCAAAATTATAAATACTTTGCTCGTATTGAAAACCTCTGAATTTTGATTAAAAACATTGATGGGCAAAATTCTCGGATTAGCTTGGAAATACATTCATAAAAATCGCTTATTTACACTCCTATTTCCCTGAGTAAACCGTTTATGCAATCTTTCATTGATTGTATAAATGGATGCTTTATTTTCTGGAGGTCACGCATACTTTCTAATCTCTCAATTCTAAATGATAGGGGAGGATGAGGGTCTAGGCCAAGCCAGCTACCGATTCTACCAGATGCTCTTTCAAGCCATATCCGTCTATAACCTATTTTTCTTAAGGCATTAGCTAGGGCTTGTGGTTTTCCGAGTACCATAGCTGACTCTAGGTCTGCTCTCGCTTCAAAGAATTTCGCGATAAAGTAAATGAAGCTTAAAGCGAATAAGAAGTAAATGAAACCGAAGAAATAGATGAATTGAAGAAGAACGTACACTCTAAACAAGTATTCAGCTGATGTTAATGCGAAAAGTGCAAGCGGGTCCCTGCTTTTAACGTGGCTTATCTCGTGGCCTACAACTGCAAATATTTCCTCCTCATCCAGCTGGATGAGAAGCCCCGTAGTTATTAGCACCAGACTGAAGCGGGGGGTTGGACCAGTAGCGGCGGCATTAGGAACTATTATGTTCGCTACTCTAATTTTTGGGGTCGGCATATGGAATTGGTTAGCAACTTTCTTAACGATTTGATATACATTTACGCTTTTCACTAGCAGATTTTCAGGTCTAATAGTTATCCCATGCTGAGAAAAAACGTTCTGAACGGTCTGAACGTCAATGGTTCTACCAAGCGCCAACGTTCTCTCATAAATTTCCCTTTTAATCTGAAGGAGACGCTCTCTAGGGTAATTCCGTCGGATATACTCAAAATCTTCGGGAGGGATGTGATATTGCAGTATGTACACGTAGGGCGATTCCTCAGTGATTGACCAGTCACCCATCCGCATTATGATCTTATCTGAAAATAAAACTAAAATAAACTGTGATATCACCAAGATTATAGGCGCATATTCCGGTCCAGCCAGTATAAACACAACATAACTAAAGAAAATGAAGATAACGAAGAGCAAAAGCATGTTTCCAGTAAATATCTGACTTAAAATCTTTCTTTTCTGCGTGAACGTTTTCTCCCTTGCAAAGTGTTTGCTTGGAACCCATGCAAAATAGAGGGTTCTCCTTCTAATTTCATCCTCAAACATCTGAATTGTAATTATCAAGTCTTCTTTAATCTTATTTAATACTTTGTCAGGGACATTGGGATCACTCGGCTTCATTCTAACTTCCACAGGGTTTCCAGCTGTAACCTCAACATCCACGTACCATAAACCATTTGGATCTAGGAGAGTGAAAGCTAAAGTTTCTCTTCCATCTAGAATCCAGCGTCTGACATTCGCAAAATTACGGTAGAATGGGACTATATATTTTCGGTATATAAACATAAGTAGGTCGCTTTGATAGGCAGGTGAGACTTCCGTTTGTATTTTGAAGAACCTCTCTTCTAAAACCCCCATTTTATTCATCCATCATTCCATGATATGAATTATAGTGTACTAACTCATTTTTAAACATGTTTCTCGTTCTTATTAAAAATTTTCTCATACGAAAAATTGGATGCTTTAGCTTTTAAATCTTTACGGTAATACTTTTATATGTAAAGGTTGAAAAAAATGGTAGTAGCAGTAATTTGGCGATAGCCATATGGAGCCCAGTAGAAAACCATTAAATGTACTAGTAAAACAAATGAATTCCTATATTGGAGTCACGCTTAAGAATAATGTTGAATATAGAGGCACAATGATACACTGTGATAACTATATGAATATAATATTGGACAGCGCATCAGAATACAATGGTGGACAGCCAGTTGCGAATTACGGAAAGGTTCTTGTTAGGGGAAACAACATACTTTACATAACGTTGGATCTCACGCAGAAAAAGGAGCAAATCAACAACTACCAAAAAGGTACATAAAAAGATACATGAATTGAACGGAGAACCCTTTTAATGAATAAACGATTTCTCTTGAGTACTGTAGTGAGTATAATTGTTCTAATACTTATCTTTTTAAACTTTCTTAACTTTGAAAGATTTTTGGAAGCGTTTTTGGCTGTAAATTTTTACCTGTTTTTGGCCAGCGACATACCTTACTTGATACAGGCAATTCTGATGGGATATAGGCTTAATTGGGCGATGCATAAAAGTGGGATTAAAACAAAGTGGATAGATGGATTTCTCGCTCATCTTTTCGGAATGCTTGGCAGCGATTTCAGTATTGGAAGAACCGGATATCTCTTATCTTCACTACCATTTAAATCGAAACTCGCTACAAACATTGGTGTGATCTCAGCATTGGTTGCAGTGGACATGATTGCAAAGGCCACTTTCAGCATTGTCTCCGCCGTCTTCTTCATCTATTTTTTCAGACTTGAAATCGATACATTCCTATTTTTATTCGCTATCCTAATAATTTTGGGGGGCATAGGATTTCTAGTTTTTATTGGAAGCTCGAGAAGCGTTAAATTCCTCTCGAAAGTTCCTTTAATAGAAAGAGTTGTTTTACCATACTACCGGGATTTTAGGGACTCGCTTAGAGAAATTAGGAGGAAATCATTATTTATTTTTGTTTTTCCGATATTGGGATGGATATTACGGGGAGTCGAATGGAATATTTTGGGTTACGCTGTTGGAATAGATTTCCCATTTATCGTATGGCTTATGCTGCATCCGCTACTGTCGCTTGTCAGATTAATTCCGATCACGGTAACAGGATTAGGAATTTTCGAGTTCACCTTTATCATGCTTTTTCCGGATATTGACGCTGCGAAGCAGGTGACATTTGGTATATTGGATATGGTGAATAACAGCTTTATCGACGTGATTGGTTTGCTATCTTTACGAGGATTGAAGAAGTGATAAACTTTAATGGGGGAAATGTTGTTATCCGAGTTTAGAAGCTTAAGCGCGATAGAGAGTAATATACGATTTCTCCTCTCCTATTTATGACTGCTAATATGAGAGTCTTCTTTAAATTTTGTACGCGCTTCAGTATTTGGGCTAAATCTTCTATGGAGAGGGGTAACCCCTCATATATGCCGTAAACTATGTAGTCTGCTGAACCCTTACCGTATTCACCTCTCCTGTAAAGGCGGAAGTCTGCGCCTAACCCAAATCCTTCTCGGACAACGTATCCTCTGCTTCTTAAATCACGGTAAATCAAATATTTAACCCAAGCATTTTTCTCGGCGGATTCATATTTTTTAAGCAAATCTTGAAAACTAATGGTTTTTCCAGTTTTTTCATTTTTAACTTCAATCAAACCTTTACTGTATAAGTACATGGCCTCGTAAAAAGTTAATAGGAGAGTTCCGTCTCTTGGAACACCGTAACCTCTAGAAGAAAGCCTCTCCACATTTTCAGCTGATTTAACGAGGACACCATCATCTCTGAGTAAGGCTTCAATAGGCTTCTTAACAGTTTTTCTTTCTTTTTTCTTATCGCTATTAGCCATAACAAGCTACCTCAATATTATTTAGGCGCTTCTTTTTCAGCTAGCCTTTCAAATTCCTCTCTACTTAGAACCCCTCTTTCGCATATTATAGCATCCACATATTCTATTGGCGTTATATCGAAGGCTGGATTTAGCGCATTCACGCCTAGAGGAGCTATTCTTATGGATTTTATTTGCGTTACTTCTTTGGGATCTCTTTCCTCTATAATTACATCTTTCGCGGAAATGTTGAGGTCAAACGTGGATAAGGGCGCTGCAACATAAAATGGGATATTATGCTCCCGAGCTAAAACGGCAACAGTATATGTGCCTATCTTATTTATCACAGCGTCGCGAACTATTCTGTCAGCGCCCACAATAATTTTATCCACTAACCCCTTATACATTACGTACCCAACCATATTATCGGTTATCAACGTTACCGGTATTCCATCACGCATAAGCTCGTAAGCTGTTAATCTGGCGCCCTGCAGCTTAGGTCTAGTTTCGCTGGCAATCACCCGTATTTTCTTGCCTTCCTCCCACGCAACCCGAATGACAGCTAGAGCTGTACCGTAATCCACGGTGGCTAGTCTTCCAGCATTACAGTGCGTTAAAATCGTGTCGCCATCAGATATCAGCTTTGAACCATACTCACCGATTTTTCGGTTAACCATCACATCCTCATCAGCCATGCGCTTAGCTTCCTCAACAATAACGTTCTTTAGAAGGTTCAGATCCCCCTTTGTTTCCTCGGCTTTTTTAAGAACCCGCTCAATAGCCCAAAATAGGTTTACGGCTGTCGGCCTCGTTTTCCTGAGTAGCTGGGCTGAATGCTCGATTTCCCTCATAAACTCCTCTCTATTTTTCGCTTTAGAATGATAGGCTGTTAAGGCTAAACCATAAGCCGCTGCAACGCCAATTAGTGGAGCACCTCTAATTTTCATCTCTTTGATGGCTTCAGCCACATCGCTGCAGCTTTTCATTTCAATCCAGACCTCTTGATCTGGGAGCAACGTTTGGTCTATTGTAATTACGCTTCCGTCTTTCCATTCTATGGTTCGCATAATTAATCAACCCTCTAAGTAGTTAGAGCTGACCAGAAATAATTATTTTTGGTTTCCCATTAGAAACCGAAACCTAGTTTCCACATATAAAGAACTGATTCAGCAATTATGAAGGCGATGATTAATAAAGCGGCGCCTAACTGTATTAGTAGGGAGGATTGACTTGGATTACGTCTGAATCTGGCGCTTCGATATATGAGGATTAATCCTGCCGCTCCCAAAGCATAAGTTATCATTATAGCTATGCTTTCACTGAGCACCTGCTCATGCAAGCTGGGGTAGAGTAGGATAAAACCTCTATAGTATGGTAGCACGCTTCTGATGGGCACGGATACGTCATATATTCCTCCGCCGAGCAAAAAAATCGTGACAAACATGAGAATTATAGCAATAAGGTAAGGGGGTGGACGAAAATTTATGAGTTTATTAACTATTTTTTGTATAGAATATATCAATGGTGATTTTCCCTTGCTCATTCCAGCACCATTCAATTATTTTGTGCTAGAAGTAGAATTACTTGGGAATTAGATTTAAACGTTACTATGTTTTTCAGATTCTTGTTGCCCCGTTTGATTTTTGGAGAGTAGATATTGAATTACTTCCTTAACCCATACACCAGTATACGGGTTGTTTTGCAGCATCCTTAAGTATTCAAGCCATGAAATATCCATTGATTTCCTCCACTCCTCAAATTTCTTCACTAGGTTTTCAAAGGAAATTTTGTGGAATTTACAGAATTCACTTTCCGCTTTTCTCTCGCAAATTTTACACTTCATTTATCCAGCCTTCTTAGATGGGCATTCAGGATTTATACATAAAATCCAAGGCCGCTTGCCTTTAATCTTTACTTGAACAAGAGGCCAGCCGCATTTGCTACAGCTTCTATGTAAAGGTTTGATTGAGCCTTTCTGGGGTAATGGAAATGAGGTTTTGCAGAGTCCATTAAAGAAGTTTGTGCATCCAACAAAGCGTTTTCCACTACGTCTGGAATGCAGAATTATGAGTTTACCGGTTCCGCAGGTTAGACATTGACCTAAAATGCGCTCTTGCAAGCGAGCTTTCTTAATGGATTCGCTTAGTTCACGCCCTATATCCTTCTCGTATCTTTTAATTTCCTCGAAAATTGGTTTTAGGCGCTCTACAGCCTTAACTATCACATTCTCCATTTTCTCGTTGCCGCTCTGTATTCTATCCATGCTTTCCTCAAGGTCTTTTGTTAAAGAGACCGAGATCACTTCGGGACAGTACCTGTCAAGCAGATCTATAACGTCGAAACCTAACTCTGAAACAGTTATTCGCTCACCACTTATGTAGCCGCGTTCATAAAGGGTCTCTATAATATCTGCTCTAGTAGATTTTGTGCCGATTCCCTCAGCTTCCATCTTCTTGAGCAGGCTACTCGGGTTATGTCTCGGCGGCGGCCTAGTAAATTTGTCTTCACGTAAAACTTCCAGAAATTCGATTTGATCTCCAACCTTAAGTTCAGGTAAGATAACTTCATCAACTCTAACATAGGGTCTATAGAATTTTATCCATCCTTCATCGAGAATTCTTCTGCCACGTAGATAGAAGGTGTGTTCACCTATAGATATGGATACTTTCACGCTTTGCTTTAAAGCTGGGCTGCCGAAAACCGCCATAAACCGCCTAACTATTAGATCCCATATTCTCTTTTCTTGGGGGCTCAGATCTCTTTCGGGGAGATTACCTGTAGGATATATTGCTGGGTGAGCTGGGTCATCTTTTTTGCCTTCTCGAGGAGTGAGATCATCCTTTGTAAGAAGAGTACCAGCTAAATCGCGGTATTCCGGATGATTTTTTAGAGATTCAAGTATTGACACATAGTTAATTGAGGGCGGGAGCTTCTGGCTTGACGTGCGTGGATAAGATATTAAAGCGCTTAAGTATAATCGTTCAGCTATTTCCAGTGTTCTTTTCGGCGTATACTTGAAGAGAGCGTAGGCTTCCGTCTGCAAGGCGCCTAAGTCGAAGGGTATGGGCGGTTTTTGAAGAATTTTCTTAACTTCTATGCGGGATATTTTTCCAATTTTGTTTTTGCATGAATCAACTATAAGGTCAGCTTCACTCTTGGTTCTGATGACTTCTTTTTCATATTCAGCTTCGTAGATTGAGCCTTTAACCTTAATCTTAGCCTTTATCGACCAGTAGGGTGTGGGAATAAACGAATTTATCTCCTTCTCCCTATCAACCAGAAACTTTAATGTTGGACCCTGAACCCTCCCTATGCTTAAGGTTGAATATTTTCCACTCCAGTTTTTGGCTGAAACGGTCATGGCTCTAGAAAGGTTTATTCCGTAAAGCGCATCAAGAAAGTGACGGCATAAACCAGCCTCAACCACCGGGAATTCTATATGCGGGAGAAGGCTTTCATAGGCTTTTCTGAGATCGTTAGTTGTGAGAGTTGAAAATTTCATTCTTTTAGCTTCCTTTTCTTTTCCTCCGCAGGCATACTTGAGTATCGTGTATCCTAATGTGGCGCCTTCAATATCGTAGTCTGTTGCGAGAATAAATTCTTGTGCTTTTTTGGAGAGCTTGGAGATAACGTTTATCCAAGTTTTAGTTTTCTTAGCTCCTCTTTCAACCAAGTATCTGGGAGCCCAGCTGAAATCGAAAACTGGAAAGATGTCTCGGTTTGCAATATTTGGAGACATAGTATATAGGTGACCTAAAGCCGAAACAATCAGTAATTTTTCATTTCCCCTATCAACCTCATAATATGGGACGCCGTATAAGGTTTTTCTTGAGAAGCTGTTTCCGTTTTCTAGAGCTTTAGCAATACGCATAGCAGCATCCGGCTTCTCACATAGAATAAATACTGTTTTCTTATCGCTCAATTACCGTGTTTCCTCCACTTATATGACGGGACTGAAGCTTACACACTAAAAAGCTAGGAAGCTTTAAATGTCTTACTCTTCCCTTTAATTAATTTAGGAGGTAGGAGAGATGCCGCAGCGAGTGTTATGTGATAATTGCGGGGAAATTCTTTATGAGGGAGATGACTTGAAGTCTCCGGAGGAAATACATCAGATGTATAATGGTAAGTGCCCTAAATGCGGTAGGAAACTATCGCTAATGCCACGGAAGGTCAAAATTTTACCTGCAAAAAACGTAATGAAAAAATTATGAAAGCCATCTCAGAATCCAGCTGGAACCTACATTGAAAACTGGCAAAAATTTCTTAAACCTATGGAGAATGCGAAGAATTAATTTATGACTTGAAGAAAATATAATGGGGAAAGGAACAATAAAAGATAAATATCTATAATCCTTCTTTCATTAAGCAAAAAAGGTGCCTTAATGAAAGCTACAAAATACCTTAAAAAAATTAGCAGAGCACTGCGTGGAATTCCATCTTTTCGCCCGAAAATTTCACATAACTCTCTCATTAGAGGGACGCTTCTTTTCCTAATTATTATGTTGGCTTCCGCAATCAGATTGCTGCCTTTACGCTGGGGTTTTTATCTAAATGAGTTTGACCCCTATTTCCATTATTATGTGACTAGGTACATAACTAATCACGGACTCGCCTCTTTATTTTCTTGGCGTGATTACGCTGGCTGGTATCCGAGTGGACGTTATATGCCCCCCCTCGCCAATTTAGGGTTAACGCTTACGGCAGCTACGCTTTACGAAATCTTAAGATTTCTCGGAGTTCCATTGCTTTTTGGTTCAGGCTTGAACCCTCTAGACCCATTGGCTTCAGACCCATTATACAATTTGTGCGTTATATTTCCCATCATAATGGCGGCTTTAACCTGCATCGCTATATACTTTCTTGGCAAAGACCTCGGAGGCGAATCTGTCGGTTTATTCTCAGCGTTGTTACTGGCATTAGATTCCTCCCACATTAACCGAACATCCCTCGGGTGGTTTGATGATGAAACGGTTGGCATACTTAGCGCCCTACTCACGATCCTATTCTTTAGTAGGGCTTTGGATTCTAGGAGATCTTTAAGGAGCAGTATGGTTTACGCCGTTCTTTCCGGTTTATCGCTCGGCTATCTCTGCGCATCATGGGGGGCCGCCCGATACCTTGTTGTTGTGACCGCGCTTTTCTCCCTCATATTACTGTTAATAAGAAGGTATTCGCCGCGTCTTCTTCTTTCTTATGGAATAACTTTTACGATCACCTTCTTGATAGCGGCAATTACCCCGCGTACCGGACTAAAGTTTCTGCTGGAAACATCAAATCTGTCGGTTTATGGAGTCTTCTTTCTGCTATGCTTGGCTGAAATGAATAGGCGAATAGCATCTATGAAGAAAAAGATAGTTTGCACATCCATCTTTATTCTGGCGCTAATTATCGCCTATGTAGCTCTTCTTTATGCTGGTTTAGCGAAACCTATAGGCGGAAAGTTCCTTCTAGCTATAAATCCAGCTCAGCGTTCAACGAGTCCACTGTTTGAGTCCGTTGCGGAGCATAAGCCATCTACGTGGGCGACGTTCTACTATAACTTTGGCATAGGCGTCATATTTGTTCCTCTCGGCGTGTTCTTTGCTACTCTAATGGCGACAAACTTAAGCGTATTTATAATCATATACTGCTTAACTTCCATATATTTCGCCAGCTCCATGATTAGGCTCAATATACTGGCATCACCATCCATATGTTTGCTGTGGGCATTAGCGTTAAAGCGCATCACAGCACCCCTAATTGAAGCTTTGAAGGGAAGCACTCAAGTATTTGGACGAAGAGTTAAGTTTAGACCTCTTGGAAAAGAGATTGTGGGCGGCCTTCTAATTTTGATGTTCGCGATATTTGCTTTAACTTATGTTTTTGGAACAGATTTTATTTTTGGCCCTAGGGCTCGGGGACCAAGGTTTTTGTTAAGCGCTGACTCTCCGCCAACCATTGCTGGAGCCAGCATTTCAGCTAAGCCTACATCGGTAGTTCGCGATTGGATAGATACCCTAACATGGATGCGTGAAAACCTGCCTCCCTCGCCATCTAAGCCCGGTGAACCTGGAACCGTGGTTGCTAGCTGGTGGGACTATGGATATTGGATAACCGTTATCGCCAATAAAACGACGCTTGCGGACAACGGTACGATTAATGGCACTCAAATAGCGCAGATAGGTAAAGTTTTCATGTCGAATGAAACCGAAGCCATTGAAATCTTAAGGAGATATAATGTGACCCACGTTGTAGTATATGTGACATTCTTTAATTCTCAGTATGAATACGTTAATATTGGGGGGAACCTTCGTCCAAACGACGCTTACGAATATGGTGGAGACAATGGGAAGTGGATTTGGATGGCCCTGATCTCAGGGGTTGCACCCGACGAGAACACTGCACGCTCCTACTTTGGAAACTATACGCTCGGATGGAATTACAAGGACTACAACAAAAATGGGCGGATTGAAGAAAATGAAATATTTCCAAATAAAAGAGGCCAGAACACGGTCTTATATAAGCTAATGTTTTATGGCAGGGACATAACGCTATTTGGATACTCATCAATCAAGCTAGAGCACTTTGAGAAAGCATACTTCTCTCAAAAAATGAGCTCCCCTAAAGCGGCTCCAGGAACCTCAGTGGTACCATTAGTCTGCGTATATAAAGTTAAATACTGATAAACAAATCACCGAATAAATAACATATTAAGGTAACGCAAAGCACAAATTAATATTGCAGAGAAAACCACTATTTTTAGATGATAATAGATGGGTGGGCCCGTGGCCTAGCCAGGATTAAAGGCACCGAACCCTAATTAGCGGATAAAGTTGGGGTGTGTAAGCCTCCGGAGCCGGGGAGCCCGGGTTCAAATCCCGGCGGGCCCGCCACTATTTGGATTCGAACCCTTTAAACATAACTTGTACAAGATTTTTAGTGTGTTGGGGTTAGATTCAAATATAGGTTTACAATCCACGTTTTTGGTTTAATCACCTCCAGTAGAGGAATCTTAGATATTGGATTATCAAGTTGCGTGAAGCAACAGAGTTATTCTCTTTTACGTTTGGAATACCAATTAATGAAAAGCATCCAATACAAGAATAGTAGTGCAACAATGGCAATCCAATTAGGTCCTTCTAAAGCTGATTTTGGTAATGTAATAATGTAACAATCACGCTAATTGTTACTATCACCGAAATTGTTGCGACAGTAGTTTCGGTTTTTCCATAATTTCTTTGCTTCGATCGATAATTGACTCTTTCGATAGATATATTTTTGACTTCTTTATAATTATCCCATCTAGACTAGGTTCAAACTAAAGAAATGCAAGCCTAAAAGGTGAAATGTTTTAGTTTTTACCCCTTTCAATTATGAATTTTTCCTCCGCCAGCCTCTTTATGGCCTCTTCCCTGCTTAGGCCCTTCCACATGTACTCCTCTACTATCCTGTATTCGAGGGCGGATCTACTCCGGCCGTAGATTCTGCTGTACCTGTTATTAGCCGTTGGTACAGGTGTAGGGTTTCTGGTGGAAGTTCAGATCCGGGCTTCTCCTCTGTGAATCGGCCGCAATTTATCGTTACTTCATTTGCATTCTCCCTCTCGCATAGATATCTAAGCGTCAGGTATACGCGAACCGCATCCATCAAATCTTCCTCGCTCGGCTCTAAGACCACTCTCAAGGCTCCGATGAAAACCTCTGTAACATCTCCTCTTATTATGGCAATCCGTAAAGCGATAGCGTGTAGGTTTCCAATGGGTTTTCATCCATTGATCCCGCAAGTAGGGCGTCATCATAGGTGAGGATTTTCTGGAAGCCGCCTTAAGTCCCTATGGCCACTTAATGACGAAATGCTCCTTAACATCCACGAAATTCAGTCTGATTCCCTCCTTGAATCTCTCGACTAGCTCATGGGCTCCTCCATAACCTCCTGCAATCCCATCTCGGGGTTTGAGGGTTCCCCTAACATCTGAAGAGCAGACACTTCCGTAACGTTCAATGTAGTGATATAAGCCGATGTAGACAAGTTTGATCTTTACTGTTCCCCCTTGAGGTTGCCTCCAAACTCACCTATCCTCCTCAATAACCTTCAACCCAAGAAGCCTCGCCAGATTTACCGCTTGCCTCCTCCAATCTCCATAAAAGGTTACCCTGTGCCATCCAAAGTCGACCTCCACATTCCAGTTCTCAAGTATCTTCTCAGCATCCGTCTCCGCCGCCAGCTTCGTGCGGCAAGCCCTATCATCCTCGACGTTGGCAACCGTTACGCCCTGATGAATGCACATGGCTTTCGCCTCAACGCTTATCTTTAGTGTGGTCACGGTCTCGCCGAGCGGCATGAGCGACTGGATTGAGGCCCCCTTTCGATCCTCAGAGTGTGAGCGTATAATGTATGGATTGCTCAGTCCATTCGGACCGTAAACCTTGTTCGATGCGACGCAATGGGCATAGATTATCTGGTTTGATGCCGTATCGATTACTGGATCAGAGACGTAACCCGGCCTTCCAGTTAGATATCTCATCATCAACTGCGTTATTGTAGAGTTTAGATCAGCCTCGCATACACCTGTTGATCCTTCATTGTTAAGTTGGAATAGCGCTAGGCATGGGTAGGCAGGAATC
>CAZWWD010000011.1:19304-26006 GCA_964637155.1 uncultured Candidatus Bathyarchaeia archaeon | reverse complement strand
CATCAACTGCTCTTAGGCTTCTTGTTACGGCTCCGCTGAAATCAATGTGCCCTGGAGTGTCAATTAGGTTTATCAAGTACTCTTTTCCCTTGTATGTGTGGACTAAGCTTATGTTTGATGGGAAAACTGTCATCTGCCTCTTTTGCTCAAGCTCCCAAGAGTCTAGGAAAAGCCTTTGTCCCGCTACTTCCTCACTTATTATGCCAGCTGCAGCAAGTAAGCTGTCTGAGAGGGTTGTTTTACCGTGATCTACATGAGCAATTATGCTGGTGTTCCTTATACGCTCAGGATTATTCATCAGTTTAACTATATCCTCAATTTGCTTGTATCGTCCCATGGCTAGACCTTCCTCACCCTACTAAGTAGGTAAGCATTAACTAGGAGTCTTTTTATACATTCTGACATATTTATCTTCCCTTCAAGAGGCTACATAAATGTGAAAGACGTCCCCTATAACTTTTTTGCTTGATGAAACCCTAGAGTTTTCCATAACTACGTTATTATTTATAAGATTCATAAGTCATTAAATTATTGAACGAATCTGAAGATCCATCAAAGAAAGCTGGGAGGTTCAAAGCTATGCCTGAGAAACCTAAGGCTTTGGTTCTGCTTTCAGGAGGCTTAGATAGCCTATTAGCTACGAAGATAATTTTAAATCACGGCTTAGATGTTGAAGCCGTACATTTCGTTACGCCCTTCCGTAAATGCGACTGCAGAGCGATGAGTAAAGTCGCTAGGGAATGGAATCTGAAGGTTCACAGCGTTTTTCTAGGTCAGGAGTTCCTTGATATGGTTGCTAATCCGAAGCATGGTTATGGAAGCCAAATGAATCCATGTCTGGACTGCCGGATTCTTATGTTCAAAAAGGCTAAGGAAATAGCCGACAAGATAGGTGCAAAATTCCTTGTAACCGGAGAAGTTTTGGATGAGAGGCCGTTCTCGCAGAGAATGAAAGCTATGCAGCTAATAGAAAAGGAGGCTGGGCTAGAAGGAAAGATTCTCAGGCCATTATCAGCGAAGCTTCTGCCGCCAACCGAACCGGAGAAAATGGGGTGGATTGACAGGGAAAAGTTATTTGCCATTAGGGGTAGAAGAAGAACCCCGCAAATGGAGTTGGCAGCTAAGCTAGGCATAAAAGATTACCCAAATCCTTCTGGAGGATGTCTACTAACGGATCCAATATTCGCCCGCAAAGTTAGGGAGCATTTGAGGCATGAGGGGAAACTAACGTTGGAGGACGCTATTCTCCTAATGATTGGACGGCACTTCAGAATTGAGGGAACAAAGGTTGTTGTTGGAAGAAATAAGGATGAAAATGATAGGCTCTTGGCAATAGCTGAGCGACGACAAATATCCTATCTGAGAGTTAAGGACTACAGTGGGCCTATCACCTTGATCGTGGGTGAGGAGAAACCTAGCGTAATAGAGAAGGCCGCAGCGATAACAGTGCGATATTCAGATGCACCTAAAAATGTTCCAGTAAGCGTTCTGTATCATAGCGCTACAAAGGGGGAAAGCGAGGTAAAAGTTAAGTCCATGAAAAATGAGGATATTGATAGGCTGAGAATCTAATCTTTTATTCACCTAATTATTATTGTTGTTTCTCGAGTTTACTACTATTCTTATAGTGTAGTTTTGGTGGAGCAACGATCACTTTTGTTCTAGATGGAACGGATGACGTTATCCATGCGTTTCCGCCTATAACCGCATCATCACCTATAACTGTTTGTCCGCCTAAAATTGTAGCGCCCGAATAAATAACAACGTTATCTCCAACCGTCGGATGCCTCTTTGAGCCCTTAATTATTTTGCCTCTTTCATCCTTTGGGAAGCTTAGGGCGCCAAGCGTGACTCCCTGATAAATCTTCACGTTGTCACCTATTTCAGTTGTCTCGCCGACAACTACGCCAGTACCATGATCTATAAAGAAGTTTCTCCCGATCTTTGCGCCGGGATGTATGTCGATACCAGTCTTTGAGTGAGCGTACTCGGTCATTATTCGGGGGATGAGCGGTACACCTCTTACATAGAGTTCATGTGCGATTCTGTAGGTTGCAATCGCTAGGACGCATGGGTAACTCAGTATAACTTCGTCAGTGCTTTTGGCCGCTGGATCACCATCGTAAGCCGCTTGTATGTCGCCGCTTAGCATAGCTCTTATTTCAGGGAGCTTCTCAAGAACCTCCTTTACAATCATCTTAGCTCTTTTACGGCAGATCTCCTCGGATCCAACATTAAAGTTTCGGGACAAATATTTTAGGCTCTTTTCCACTTCATTGACGAGCCTAGAATAAATAGAACTTAGGGTACTACCAATAAAGTATTTTACGTTAGATTTGTTGATTTTGGCGTCCCCAAAGTATCCCGGGAATATTACTGATAGGAGATCCTCTAAAATTTCTATTACAGCTTGTTTTGAAGGCAGATCTTCCCCTTCGGATCTATTTATTCCACCATGCTCCTCATAGCTTCTAACTATTCTATCAACAAGCTTGGGGAGCCCTTCATCAAGCCAGTTATCCTCCACGTAATCTTTACCCTTCATCAGTAATTCAAGCATTTCTCTGGAAGCCCATACACGCGAGGTTTTTTCAACCCTTTCTAGGAACTCTTCTTTTAAATTATTCTTAGCTTCCCTCATTGTCTATCATCTCAAACGCTTGTTGCACTACTCATTTTCATAGGGTTTCCTAATCTTTTAGATTGAGGTTGCGGAAAAACTTATCGGTTACCTTAATTAATCCTCGAAGAGCTCGGTGCTTAAGTAGCGTTCTCCAGTATCAGGAAGAACCGTAACTATGAGCTTACCTTCACTCTCCGGCCTCCGCGCAACCTTTAAAGCGGCGAAGACGGCTGCCCCCGAAGATATGCCAACAAGTAAGCCCTCTTTTCGGGCAAGTAAACGAGCCGTTGATATAGCTTCCTCATCTCTAACTTTGATAATCTCATCTATTAAGTCAAGTCTTAAAACGTCAGGCTTAAAGCCGGCGCCTATCCCCTGAATTTTATGTGGTCCAGGCTTGCCGCCGCTTAAAACTGGGGAATTATATGGTTCAACGGCGATAACCTTAAATTCTGGTTTGAGCGGTTTAATGTACTCAGCTACGCCAGTTATTGTGCCTCCGGTTCCAACGCCGGCGACGAATATGTCAACTTTCCCATCGGTGTCCCTCCATATTTCCAGGCCCGTTGTCTCTCTATGTATTTTTGGGTTAGCGGGATTCTTGAATTGGTTTGGGATGAATGAGTTTGGAATCTTTGAGGCTAGCTCCTCAGCCTTTTTAACTGCCCCCTTCATTCCTTCTTTACCCGGTGTTAAAACTATCTCGGCGCCGTACGCTCTTAAAATTTTACGTCGTTCAATGCTCATGGTTTCCGGCATAACTATGATTAGCCTATATCCTTTAACTGCGGCAACCATGGCTAAGCCTATGCCCGTATTTCCGCTTGTCGGCTCTATGATCACGGTGTTCTCATTTATTAGGCCAAGCCGCTCGGCTTCAGCTATCATGCTTAGGCATATCCTATCCTTAATGCTTCCACCAGGGTTTCGGGATTCAAGCTTAGCCAGAACCGTACATTTTAGTCCTTCGGTTATTCTATTAAGGCGGATTAGGGGGGTGTTACCAATCGTCTCCAGAACAGAATTGTAGATTTTCGCCATTTAATCACCCACTTATTGCTATGGTAAAAGATTTTTAAGGTTAATTAACATTTTTACTTAAGGTTTCCTTAATCATTCATTTAAGGAGAAGGGATGAGTCACGCCCACAACATCAAATCTTATAGATAGAATTCAGAAGCTAAAGAGAGAGAAAAAGGCAATTATATTGGCGCATAACTATCAGCGCCCGGAAATTCAGGACATAGCAGACTTCGTAGGCGACAGCCTAGAATTATCTCTCCGCGCAACACAAACAGACGCAAAAATAATAGTTTTTTGCGGAGTAAACTTCATGGCTGAAACCGCGGCAATATTGAATCCGGATAAGAAGGTTTTAATGCCTGACAAGAACGCATTCTGCCCCATGGCTTCCATGCTTCCAGCTGAACTAGTAAAGCTCTATAGGAAGAAACATCCGGATAAAAAGATGGTTCTTTACATAAATAGCCTAGCGGAGGCTAAAGCATACTGCGATGCAGTATGCACATCAGCTAACGCCGCTGAAATCGTTAATAGAATGGACTCTGAATCTGTTCTTTTCGGACCAGACTTTAACTTAGCTAAGTATGCGGAAACTCACACCGATAAAAAGATAGTGCCTATTCCACGGTATGGCTACTGTCCAGTACATAAGTTGTTTAATAGGGAGGAAATTTTAAGTCTGAAACGTAAGTATCCTGACGCTGAGGTTATGGCTCATCCGGAATGTGATCCGGAAGTTTGCAGAGTCGCAGACTTTGTCGGTAGCACATCAAGAATGTGTAAGGAAGCCTTAACTTCCAATGCAAAGAAATTTGTTGTTGCGACCGAAACAGGGTTGCTTCATAGGCTTAAAAAAGCTAGGAGAGACGCAGTTTTCATGCCAGCCTATAATGAGGCTATATGCGTAAACATGAAGCTTCATACCCTTGAAAAACTCTATAAATGCCTAAAAAGGGAGAGATACCGCGTTAAACTTCCATCCAAAATAGTTTCAATGGCCCGTGAACCCATAGAGTTCATGCTTAAGACCCGGAAAACCCAAAGATAAAATTTTTAGCTCTTCATTTCTTCCCTTGTTTTAAATTTTAGTTTGCGTTTTAAGCAGTCGTAGTTTCCCGTTGTGCATGATAGACACATTTGGTCCTTGGGTAGGCCTATGCCCTTGCTTAAGCCATCGACATCATTGTAGCCGACAAATGATGCACCTATGTATTCAGCCACCCTCCTATTGATTTCTTCGAGATTTGTGGTTGTTCCGCATATTCTATACGCTAGGAGCTCATCTTGACTCGGGAAGTCTATCCCCATATAACATGGGTACATTATTGGGGGGAAGGTTAGCAGCAGGGACACTTCTTTTGCGCTCTTAAGCTTTTTTCCAATTATTATTCGTGAGCTTGTTCCCCTAACTATGCTGTCATCAATAAGAATTATCCGTTTTCCCTCGATGACGTCTCTTATGGCAACTATGTTTGAAACAATACTCTCCCTTTTTTCGGGTTCAATAAAGCTTCTCCATCCACCCTTACGCTTATATCGGTCCTTTAATAATCCCTCCTCGAAGGGTATGCCCATCTTCTCCGAGTAGCCTAAAGCCGCCGGTCTAGCTGAGTCGGGAACTGGGACAACTATGTCGCCATCAATCGGATATTTTTCAGCTAGGATGCGGCCAATGTTTTTTCTAGCATTATAGACTGTGATTCCCTCAATTTTTGAGCTTGGATGAGCGAAGTAGGTGTATTCGAAGGGGCAGTGCGCATGCCTCTTCTTACGTGAGAAAAATTCGGATCTTAAACCATTCCTATCTATGATTACGATCTCGCCTGGCTTTATATCCCTTATAAGGGAGGCTCCGATGGCTTCTAGAGCGCAGCTTTCTGAAGCTATGATGTAGGATGATGTTTCCTCGTGCCATCCTAAACATAGCGGCCTGAAGCCTCTTTCATCCCTAACGCCTATAAGCTCGCCCTTAGAGGTGAGGATGGTAGCTGAGAATGAACCATTCAAGTAGGAGTTTAATGTTTCAAAGGCTTCAGTCCAGCTTTTCCCATTCTTGAGCATTCTGTGAAGACTCATGCCCATAAGCTCAGTATCCGTCACACCGTAGGGGGAGGAGAAGCCTAGATCCTTAAGATTCTCGAGTAGAAGCTCTCTTTCAAGTGTTCCATTATGGGCTATGCGGAAATAGTGTTCATCCATCATGCTACCTATATCCATGGGGTGAGCGTGCTCTAGAGTTGATTTAGCGGTTGTTGAGTATCGCACATGCCCTATTCCCACATTACCGTTAATCTTGGATATTTTCTCAAATTCAGCGTCCACGGATTGGGAAACTATACCTGTTCTCTTGAATGTTGGATGCCCCTCAACAGCTATACCCCATGCTTCTTGACCGCGATGTTGAAGAGCCTCTAGGCCGCTAATTAACAGAGGAGTTATATTACGTCCTTCAAAAGAAAAAATTCCTATTACACCGCACTTCTCTTTCAAGGGGTTTCTCATACTCCTCAAACGAGAGAATCGTGAAGAAACTATTAATCTTTATGGTCAAAATCATGATTAAAAATAAACTGGAAGTTTTCGTTTTAGAGCAGTTAATGCTCATCCCTTATATTTTGGATTATCAATTAAGATTGGTTCACCATTCTTCTCGACAACTATTTTTGCGAAGCCTGTTCTCATTATTGTTTCATAATCATGGCCAGCATCAGATGGGTAAATCGCTAGGAAAACAAGCTCTGTTTTCCCAGTATTTATTGAGCGATGAGCCATTCCGGGCGGGATGTAAACGAGGGTTCCAGGTTTTATCTCCTCAGCTACTGTTTTTCCGCTTCTATCCTGCATTAGAATTAAGCCTTCACCGCTTATTCCAATGTAAACTTCACTGGTTTGCTCTTTAGCATGGAAATGTCCTTTTGTAAAGTAGTATTCGTCGCCTATTTTCCCCGGGTAGAGGATTGTGCAACCCACATTAAATTCTCCTTCAGCCTTGCGTGGGATTTCATAAACAACGTAGATTAATGGGTTCTCGCCTCTGGAGAGCATCTCCTCAACTA
>CAZWWD010000011.1:0-19204 GCA_964637155.1 uncultured Candidatus Bathyarchaeia archaeon | reverse complement strand
TCATAAACAACGTAGATTAATGGGTTCTCGCCTCTGGAGAGCATCTCCTCAACTAAGCGTTTATCTAAAAAGTATTCGCGGAGGTCTGCTAAATGCCTCTCAACCTTAGCCTTATATGGGTATATGCCTGTTTTTCCACCTAACTTAGCTGAATACGCTCCTTCATCTAACATTATTACTCCCATCCAGTCTATTAAGAAAATAAAGAGGAGGGAATGATGCTTTTATACTTTCCCCCAGTATTCTCCTGACCATTCTGAAATAAGGCGTCATAAATTGGAAATTTCCTATAAAAGTCTTGATTATCCTTTTTGGGAGACCGCTAAATTGCTGGGTAGATTCGTGGAAAAATTATTGGGTAAGGGGAAAGTTTAGCTCATTTTTGCTTTATTTATGTAGTTTATTATTTCTTCGGCTTTTTCGCGGCTTATTTCCCCCAATTCTAGAAGCTTATTTATTATTTCTGAGATCGTTGCTATTGCTTTAACTTCGTATCCCATTGACTCAAGATTCTCCTTGCCGCCCTGCTCCCTATCTACTACAATCATTACTAAATCGATTATGCCTCCCATTTTTTCAATGGGTTTCATGCCTTCAACTTTAGATCTTCCGTCGGTGATTACGTCATCGAAGAATAGGAGATGTTCGCCCCTTCTCACTTCACCACCTACAATTCTTCCGGTTAAACCGTAAGTTTTAGTTTCCTTTCTCACAATCACGCATGGAATTTTAAGGGTGCTTGCTACATGCGGCAATATTAGCGCTCCCTTGAGCTCTATGGTTGCCAGCTTATCTATCCGCCTAGCTGAAATTATCTGACGTATTTCCTCGGCTATAACTTCCGTAACCCGATTGAAGTCTGCTGGTGATGAAAGCAACCAAGATAAGTCTATATAATATGGGCTCGTTATGCCAGATTTTAAAATGAAGCTACCAAACTTTAATGCTCCAGATCTAATTAGGCTCTCAGCTATCACAGTCACCCTATTTTCATCGCTAATATTCACTTGGGTCACCGCTATAGTCATCTATCACCTCATAGTTTAATTTTTTCCCTCTCCCATCCACAACAATAATGTCTCTCTCAGACCCATATGGGTAGGCTACAATAATCATTATTCTCCCATAAAAGTTATTTAGGTCCGCTGTTGATGGAGAAAGCGCTCCTGAGGGATGTGAATGAGCTGTCCCTATAATTGAGAAGTCTATGGGAAGCATATAGGTTGGAAATGTTGAAAATCCTTTCCCACGAACACTTAATGGCGGGATCTCAACTTCATTAACTTCGATCAAATCTCTTTTGACCTTTCCCCTCAGAAGTAGGATTCCCTCTTTTGGGTGACATGCCTTAGCATAGCTTAAGAGGCTGTCTACAACCGACCTTTTTATCAAAATTCTTTTCATGATTTTAGTCTCCGCCTAAGTGACCTTTTTAGGAGATTATTTTCGCTTTTCTCTCAAATTGTCTTTCATATATTTTTCTCACGGTTTCTATTGTGTCTGCTTCTTCAGGGGTTTTATCATCGCGTATTCTTGTTATTCTGGCGAAGCGTAATGCCATACCAGACCTATATTTTGGGCTCCGCTGAATTTCATTATAGGCTACTTCAACAACTATCTTTGGCATAACTATAACTTTATTTCCCTCTTCTCGGATGGCTATCTTCTTAAGACGCTGGGTCATCTCAACTATTTCGTCATCAGTTAAACCTTTGAATGTTTTACCAATAATTGTAAATTCATTCCCGTCTCTAGCAGCTAAATAGTAGTCTGACAGCCAATTGTGCCTTCGACCATAACCGTATTCAGCAGCAACAATAACAAGGTCAAGTGGCGGTAAGACCTCTTTAATCTTAAACCAATGTTTGCCTCTAACACCGGGCGTGTAGGGGCCATCTAGCCTTTTAGCCATCAATCCCTCATGACCTTCATTAACAGCCATTCTCAGGAATGATTCAGCCTCATTTAAGTCTTCTGTTATAATCTGTTTTGTTAGGGGAATGTTTCCAGCAACCTTTTCAAGCCTTCTTCTACGCTCAATGTAGGGTGTTTTAATTAGGCTTTCTCCATCAACATAAAGAATGTCGAAAAGGTATAGTTTTATTGGGATGCTCTTCGCAATCTCATTTATCTTATAAACCCTTTTGAATCGACGCATTAAATGCTGGAAGGGCATGGGTTTTCCATTCTCGCCGACAGCTATGACTTCCCCCTCCAGTATTGCCTCCCTCGCCTTAACTTCATTACGGATTTGATTAACGATTTCCGGAAGACTTTTAGTAACGTCGGTGAGTCTACGGCTGAATACTTTAACTTCTCCATTGGATAGGTGGATCTGTATTCTAGCCCCATCAAGCTTATATTCTAGGGCTGTTCTTCCACCATGCTCCCTAAACACCTCCTCCAAATCCTCAGCCATCTGAGCGAGCATAGGCTTAATCGGTCTGAAAATTTTGAAGCTCAAATTTAGAATTCCATCTCTACCATATTTTTTGCATAGGCGAGCCACCTCACTTACATCGCCAGTCAGCATGGAGGCTGTTTGAACATCTTTTAGGGGGATCGAGAACGCTCTTGAGACAGCTGCCTCCATCAATCCCTCTTGGAAGCCGGTTCTCATCTCCCCAATCATTACCTTAACGAGATATTTGGCTTCAATGGGCGTGGCCCTTCCAAGCAATGCTTCAATTAACCGCTCTTTTTTATCCTTGGAGCCTTGACCTTTGATTTCTGCAATGCGCTCAAATATTCTTTTAACTTCAAGTATTGTGAGCGGGTTCTCAAAAAGCGCAGATTGCTTATGGGGGGATTTTCTCTCGAATACTATTCGGGTTGCAGCTCCAATATCGCCTGTGCTTCTGAAGGCTTGGTTAAATGCCGTCCATTCGATGCCTGATAGCCGCTTGATTATACTGCTTAGGGTAGCCCAGCTTACATCTAATGTTCTGGGATCATATTTTGGGAATGGTCTGCCGAGCATCATAGATATGGCTGGTTCAATCTCGCTTTCGTTTAGTTTTCTCAAAAATTCTGCAACTTTTTCTATCATTAGGTTGCGTTTGGTTGTCTTTTCAAGTTCCTCGCATAGTTCCGCAAGCAACCTGAATTCCATTTCGTTTCCTCTTTTGCTGGTTTGAGCGCTTCCGCTTGCCTTGAATACGACGGTTGAAGGAAGGCGCTTCACATTACCTTCATGACCAAACTTTGTTGATTTTTTCCTGCAGCTCCCTCTTCTGCTTCTCATATTCTTCTATTGATATTTCACCGATCTTGTATCTAGCTTGGAGGGTTTCTAGCTGCTCTCTTAGAAGCCTCTCTTTCTCTTTTCTATCCTTGATGAGGGAATCTAGAAACGTTATTGTCTCCTCAACATCCGTCTTAATGTTATCTAGCACTTTGCTTGAAATCTTCCCTTCCTCAATCATCCTTTTTATAGCATCGTATGCTGATTTTAGCCGACTCTCCATATCCCTTATCTCGCTAGGAGATTTGTCGCCAAGTAGATTCTTTAGGCGTTCAAGGTTGGTTTTAATGCTCCCAGCAATATTTTCCAGTTCCCTCTGCTCAATCTTCAGCTTTTCAGACTTCTGCGAGAAGGTGTTCATGTCAAGCTCGCCGATCTTATAGCGTACATTCAGCTCCTCAAGGTTTAGGGCAACCTCATTTAGGCGTCTATCAATCTCATCAAGTCTCCTCCTGAGTTCTTCAAGTCTACGAACACGCTTATTGAGAAGCTCGCTAAGCTTACCGCTATATTCATTGTATAGTTTTAGGAAAACCGCCTCAGAAACTTCACCAGACTGGAAGAGCCTAAATAAGGCGATCTTCCTCGTATAGAGGGTTGAAATATTCGACATTAAATTTGCTATTTCACCCTCAAGTCCGGTGGGCGCTGGGGCTGCTGGACGCTGTTGAGCTGGCTTTGTGGGCGGCGGAACTAATGGTGGAACTGGAGGCGGTGCTTCCATTGGTCGGGGCCTCTCGGCGCGTGGTGGCTGAGCTGCCGTTGGTAGCTGAGCGCCGCAGTAAATACAGTATTTCATTGCTGGAACTCTTTTACCGCAGTTTGGACATCTTATTCTGGTTTCACTTAAATTTGACAAGGTTATGCAGACTCCTTGCATAGCTTTAACTCTAGTAAGTCAAATATATTTTGGCGGCCGATCTTATAAAAATTAATCAACATGAACATCTATATGTAGGGTAATATGAGCGGGGAGGATTACATACCGCTTAAAAAAGTCCTCAAGGATTACTTGAGGGAGCATGGGATAACACTGAGGGATCTGCTAAGCGCCATGGATGAGGATAAGGAAGGCATAATGGAGGCTTTAAGTAGGAGGGTTCACTTGACGAGAGAACAGCGCAGAGCTCTCGAACTGGGGTTATCAAGCAGAGACCTTAATCTTCTACTATTTGTGATACAGGCTTTTTATATTATTAATCCATCTGGACTCTATAAGGGTTTTATAATTGAGCCTGTTCGAGAGGACGTAATGTTTGGCGATAAGGTAACTTTTGAGGGATGCAAGATGATATTGAAGGCGCTGGGAATCTCAACGAAGGGTGTAGAAGAATATGTTTAGCACAAGCCTCCACTAATAATGAATTTCTACAACATCTCCATCCATCAGCGTGTGGCCTGCACCAACCTTTTCTCCCGGATACTTTGCACTTGGACCCCATATACGGGCGTACTTAAAGCCCCTATACATTTCACTATGTAGTTTCTTAGCGATTTCGATTACGCTTGTTCCCTCCTTGACTACAAGAGGCTTTTTTGACGGCTCCTTAGATGAAGGTTCCTTAGTGTAAATTCTGATGATTTTGAGCATTTTGAAAATGTTTTCGCCAAGCTTCTCTAAACCCCTATTGTTTGTGCATGAAACCACTAGGAGCGGCAGAGCCTTCTCCTCCAAGGTGGACTTTAGTAATGCAAGATTCGCTTCAGCCTCCGGCATATCGGCTTTATTAGCTACAATTATTGTTGGCTTGTAGGTGCTACCTGCGAAAAGCGCATCCTCGACGTCATCTAGGCTTACTTTACCGCTTATCCTAATCAGGGCTGATGTGATACGATAGCTATTTAACAACCTTTTAATGTCCTCGTAGGTGCAGTTAACGAGTTTGCCTCCGCCAATTATTTGGATGCCAACGCCGTGGCTCCGCCTAACAATTTCAACGCTACCCTTAGGCTCCTCAATCGATATTCCAGACTTCTCGAGCTCGGAGGATATCATGATAAATTGGCTGGCTGGATCCTCAGCTAAATCAACCATGATTATTAGTCCATCGGCGTTACGTGCCAGACTTAGGATTCTTGTTCCATCCATTCTTCCTTCAGCTGCACCCTCAACTATGGCTGGGGCCTCAACAAGCTGAAACTGTATATCCTCATACTGAAGCATTCCAGGGGTTGGCTTCTGCGTTGTAAATGGGATCGGACTTATTTCCGGCTTAGCGTTAGTCACTGAGGCTAGCAAGCTGCTTTTGCCAACGTTGGGTGGACCTAGAATGACTATTTGTCCAGCTCCCTCCTTAGGTATTGCAAATCCGAATCCGCCTCCTCTCCTACGGGCTTTAGACTTCTCGATCTCCCGCTCCAGCTCGGCGATCCTACGTTTGACGTTGGCTACTAGCTTGCTGGTTCCCTTATGTTTTGGGACGAGTGATAGAAATTCACGCATAAGCTTTATTTTTTCTCGGGGTGAGCGGCAGGCTACAACTTCAGCCCATTTAGCTTTGGCTTCAGCTGGAAGATTTGTAACCATCCTTCTTGTTTCCCCTGTCAAGTGAATTGTCTTTTACTTATTTTTTCGTTGTTTTTTCTATTCTTACACCCTCCCCTATCTCTGACACCCATCCTTCTCTCGCGCCAGCTGATAAACATGCGTCAATAACTTTCTTTCCAACTTTCTCGTTCTTAACGAGCGCTATTATGCTTCCACCCATCCCGGCTCCGGATAATTTGGCGCCATAGGCGCCGGCTTCTAGGGCTGCTTCACATATACGGTCTATTTCCGGTAGGCTCACATCATAGAGGTCTCTGAGTAAGGCATGCTGAGCGTTCATTACTTCACCTAAAATTCTATAGTTTAGTTCATTAGGAGATCCCTCTTGAATCTTCCTCCAAGAATCCCTACCGAGATTTAATATAAGCTCCTTTTTATCGACGCTTTTAAAGTTGAGGATCTTGAGCGCCATCTCCGTTAATCTATGCATTCTAAGTGTGAAGAGAATTCTCTTTCTTGAGGCTTTGTTTAGGGTTGATAGGTAGTCGCCGATTTCTTCCTCACTTATTTCCTCCCACTTTGGCTGATCAAAATTGTATCCGAGTTTGGTTTTCAGGCTTTCCGGAACATTCCTGTTTTTCATTAATTCCTTTAATCCAAGGTTTATCTCCATCTGCCTCTTAGGGTGGATGTCGCCGGTTGAATGTCTAATTCCCGAATCAACAATTACAAACGTTAGGTCCTTGAAGGGGAGCATTTCAACATTGTATGGCGGTCTGCAATCTAATTTTATTATGCCTCCAAACGCCACACCATACTGGTCTAATCTTCCGCACGGTATGCCGGCCTCTATGTTTTCGGCTGCGAATGAGATTTCAGCTACATCTTTTCTGCTAAGCCCTAGATCGAAGACGTGATTTAGAAGCTCGGTGAATGCGACTTCAAGCGCTGCGCTACTAGCTAATCCGGATCCAATCGGTATTTCACTTTTTATAGTTACGTTCATACCTTGAAGCTTATCTGCAAAACCCTTCTTCACCAGAACATTTATGACCCCGCGGAGATAGTTTCCGAAGAATTTTCCTCCGAGCATTTCGTTAATTCCTACCTTGAAGGAATCCGTGGATGGCTCGTTATGCTCCTCCAGATCGATAGATTTAACATTAAATCTGTTACCGTTTGACAGGTTAGCTGAAATATAGAGTCTTAGGTTGATTGCCGCTGGAACAACCGGTAGCCCCTTATAGTCTTGATGGGTGTTAAGGAAGTCCGCTCTCCCCGGAGATGAAACAACAAATTGCGCTTCCATGCTCATTTAAACCTCTCTCTTTTCAATAAAACTTTAAGAAAAAATTTCTTTGTTATGTTTCTGGGCTTTCTCTTAGCTCTTTAGCTTTTGCTTCAGGCACGTAATCAAATGTTATTGTTCCAGCCCCATTCTCAACGCTTGCAAAATATTTTATCTTACCTTTTTCTCTGTAGGGTGGATAAAATTCCACGTGGAAGTGGTAGTAGGGATACGGTTTATTATCTGTGGGTCTCTGATGTAGAACCATCATATATGGGAAGCTCATATTAAATAGGTTATCAAACTTCTTTAGGATCCGCTTTAGAATCGACGCAAACGAATCCTTTTCGCTGTCAGTTAAATCGGTTAGGGCGCCGAGATGCCTCTTCGGATATATGTGAACCCCATAGGGTAAACGCGCAAAGAATGGTAAGAAGCATATGAAATCATCGTTCTCGCATACTACACGTACTGCATCCTTTTTCTCCTTTTCGATTATTGTGCAGAAGAGGCATTTGCCGCTTCTCTTCCAGTATCGTCTGCTCGATTCGAGCTCACGTTTTATGAGCGGTGGTATAAATGGGAACGCGTATATCTGTCCGTGCGGGTGATCTAGGGTAACCCCTATCTCCCTACCTTTATTTTCGAAGATGAAAACATACTTTACGTAGTCTCTTTTACCAAGCTCCTCAAAACGGTTAGTCCACAAATCAATTAGCGCCCTAATGTTTTCGACACTTAAGTCGGCTAATGTCGCATCATGCTTAGGCGTATAAATTATGACCTCACAGACACCTTTTGAAGGTTTACAGCGATAGAGCTTATCGGACTTAACATCAGGCTTCGGCGGGTCAGGACGTAGAGAAGGAAACTTATTTGGTATGCTTAGAACAGTCCAACCTGATTCTGGAATTTCTTCGGAGCCAGGGCAGAATGGACAAAAGTTTTCCGGTAACAGAGGGCGCCTGCTTCTCTCGCCTGCAACAATAATCCACTCGCGAAGTATTGGGTTCCATCTCAGCTCCATATTCCATTATCCACCTAGTCTAGTTCACTAACACAAATGATAGTGAGCCTGTTTATATATTATATTGAGGAGCTAATTTTTGTTTCTGAATAAAAAGAAAGAGTTTTTCGCATTTCAGTCTTATTTTCTTTTCATAATGAGGTAGATGGTTGCCATTAGAAGGATTATTGTAGTAGCTAAGAAAATGTACATTAGTGTTCTTGTGGTTTCAATCTCTTTTTGTGAATCGACTGACTTGGCTGAAATCGTTTTTCCATGATGGAATTCGTCTCCATTTTTATTTCATCATGATCTGATATCTCGTTCTCATCCTAAAATTCTAGACGTTCAATCAGCTAATAATCCCCCTTTTCCAGTAGAAATATACGGGTTTTGAGATATACCTGCGTATTATATAGGAGAATTATAATGTGGCAAATTAAAATTTTGAAAAGGCACTTCATCGTGATTCAGTTACTGATTTAAAACGGCTGGAATAGAAAAATTGGTTAGCTGGATTAGTAAGGATTAAATAGCGGCTTTTAAGGATTTATGCTTGGAGAAGAAGATTGGATAAGGCTTATGTAAGAGAACTTTACCAACCAAACCTTAAGAATCCGACTTTGGTTGTCGGTTTACCCGGCTTAGGAAACGTCGGCGTCATGGTCGCTAGGCTTTTAACTGAGCGCACCCACGCTAGATTGTTTGCGGAGTTATATTCGCCTGTTTTACCAGATTATACGAGAACTGAGGAAAATGGTTTATGTAGACTATTAAATTGTAGGTTTTTTGCTTCAGAGAGAAATGGGGGACTCTTAATTCTCACCGGCGACGCTCAACCTCCAGCTGAGGATATTCTAGCCTACTATGAGATTTGCGGCGACATACTGGATTTTGTGAGCAAAATCGGATGCAAGTTTATTATAACGGTGGATGGGATTCCAGTCACTTATGCTCAGAGAGCTATATACGTCGCTGGGACATCGGGGGAGGTCGCTGAGAAATATGCTTTGATGGGCGCTAAGATTTACACGAGCGGCAAGATTATAGGTATGTCTGGCTTGCTTTTAGGGCTTGCGAAACTACGTGGCTTAAGCGGAGTATGTCTTTTAAGTCCGATCTTAGATTTGATTTCCGATCAGGAGGCTGCTTTTAACGCTTACAAATTTCTGAGAAAAGTTTTAGAATTGGGGGATGGAGATAAAAATTTGCAGTAAATTATTGTGTTCCCTTAATCTTCTGCAGTTTTTTCCTCACTATTTTATTTGTAATGATGGGATCAGCTTTCCCCCTAGTTAACTTCATTAGTTGCCCTATAAGATAGTGGACAGCCTTCTCATCCACCAATGCATCTTTAACCGCCTTAGGATGCTCGGCGAAAACCCTATCAGCTAGCTCAGCTAATAGGTTTTCATCGACAATTTTAACGAGATTTCTTTCCTCAACTATTTTCTGCGGGTCTTTACCAGAAACTATCATTTCCGGAAGAATTTTTTTTGCTATCTTGCCACTTATTACGCCTTTGTCTATTAGGCGTATCATATCCACAAGCATCCGCGGCGTTATTTTAGACTCATAAAGCTCAAGATTATTCTCATAGAGGTATCTAAGCAAATCACTCATCATCCAATTACTGATCTCCTTAGGCTTGTTGTATAATTTGACGCATTCCTCGAAAAAGTCTGCTAGCTGCTTTGAGCTAACCAGAACTTCAGCATCATATCTTGGTAACCCATATACTCTCATGAATCGGTTAATTCGCTCTTCTGGGAGCTCAGGCATTTCAGCCTTAATTTCCTCAATAAGCTCCCTACTTATGACCACAGGCATAAGATCCGGCTCCGGAAAATATCGGTAGTCCTGCTCCTCCTCTTTAGTTCTTAGAGAAACTGTTATTCTTCGGATTTCATCCCAATGTCTAGTTTCACGCTTAACCTTAATGCCCTTTTCAATTAAACCCCTCTGTCTAATGATCTCAAAGTTCAATGCCCTTTCAACCTCCTTAAAAGAGGTTATGTTTTTAATTTCAACTCTTGTTCCACCCGCCAGCGATATGTTTGCGTCACAACGCATTGAACCCTCAAGGCTTCCATCGAATATGCCTAGATGTTCAAGAATGTTTCTTAGTTTCTGAAGGAATAATCTGGCCTCTCTGGGGGATTTTATGTCCGGTTCAGTAACTATCTCTAGGAGGGCTATGCCAGAACGGTTATAGTCGATAAGCGTGTAAGGCGACTGATCGATTGGACCGATATGTACAAGCCGCCCTGGATCTTCCTCGAGGTGAACCCTGCTTATACGTATTTTTCTTCTTTGCCCTTGATTCTCAATATATAAGTATCCGTTGACTGCTAGGGGGACTCCACCCGCTCTATCATACTGGGTTATCTGAAAGTTTTTCGGCAGATCGGGATAATAATAGTTTTTCCTGAAAAATATCATTCTTTCCGACACTTTACAGTTCAGTGCGAGTGCGGCCATAATGGCGTATCTGACAGCCTTCTCATTTAGAACCGGGAGGGCTCCGGGAAGCCCGAGACAAACAGGACAAACAAGAGTATTCGGCTCTTTCCCTCTATAGTCTGATGGGCAACTGCAGAATAACTTACTTTTTAGGCTGGTTAGCTGAACGTGAACCTCAAGTCCTATCTTAACGCTCTCTTCGATCTTACCCATCATTTCAGCGTACCACTAAATCAATAAATCTAAAAAGATATGAAGATAAGCAACTTATAAAATCATTCCCATCTGATATGTGGCATTAAAGAAGATGAATTACAGCATTACTATGTTAGCGGGAGGAAAGAAAGATGGTTGTCTACGTGAATGTCGAGTTTCTGGCTAAGGATGCCGCTAAAGCCGCTGAGAGAGGGGATCTAATAGTTATAATAGATGCTTTAAGATGTAGCTCAACGGTTGTAACAGCATTGGCAAATGGCGCTAGGGCAATAATACCTGTGAAAACCCTAGCTGAAGCACGGAGAATTCATGCTGAAAACCCAGATTATATTTTGGCTGGTGAAAGGGGTGGTTTGAAGCCTCCCGGATTTAATCTGGGGAATTCGCCTCTAGAGTATACTAGGGAGAGGGTTTCTGGGAAAACCATAATATTGACAACTACAAGCGGAACCTCAGCCCTAACCTATTCGAGAGACGCGGATTGGATTCTTGTGGGAGCATTTTTGAATGCGAGGGCAATAGCTGAAAAAGCCTATTCAATAGCTAGCGCTGAGGGCATAAATGTCTCTGTTGTTCAGGCGGGAACTAGGGGAAGGTTCTCCCTAGAGGACTTTCTTTGTGCCGGTGCGATAATCAGCGAATTACCTAAAGGCGGAGTTGAGTTGTCGGATGCGGCTCAAGCATCACTTTTGGCGTTTGAGCATGTAAAAGATGATTTGCTGGCTAACGTTATGAGGAGCAGACACGCGAGAAGGCTGGTGGAGTTAGGATTCATTAAGGATATAGAATTCTCATGTAAAAAGGACTTGTTTCCAATAGTACCTATTTATAGAGGAGGGGTTATCTCAAAAATAGAGTAAATTTAGGTGGATACTAGCTAGTCTTTGTAGCTTAAATCTTCGATATATATGCCTCTGCACCCTCTTTCTTCATTACTACTTTCAATTTGCACGCCGGCGTCAGAACATGAATTTCATCGCCCTCTTGCTTGGTTTGCACATCCTCCGATATTACTGGCATTGAATGCACGTTTATTGTTGTTACATGCGGGCTTTTCCATGATATTTCGTAGCCAGCTGATTTTTTCTTGATTGTGAAGCCTCCGAAGATTTCATAATCATATGCTTTTTCTTCGCTTTTTGACTCTTTTTTCCTACCAAATAGCCTCATATGCATCCCTTAAAAGATTTTTATGATTAGGGAGCGAGAACAACTTAAATTTATCGGTTATATCCGATTTCTCCATCCACCAATTCCTACGGCATAGAAATTTCACGAAAAAATTACAATATTTAAGCTATGTAGGGATGCTCTATTTTTTCGAAGTCTCTCACAATTTCTATCTCATGATTTAAGAGCTCTCTAGGTAGGGGGGCGGGAAGATTAAGCGCTGGCGGCCTAAGAGCCATTTTAACCGCGGGATGATCTTCCCCAAAAGTTTTTAGACTTATCTCATAGACGAGTCGTCTGACTTCCTCCTCACTTATGAAGCCTAGCGAATGTAAATACTCGTGAAGCAAAAGCGAAAATATGAGTGAATTAAAATCTGTTTTTGAAATTAGGGACTTATTCATTAGGTTTATGAGCAGCTTGTTTAGGACTATGCCGTTTGAGCCTAGCTGATGGTAGGCCCCTATGTGAGGAGGAAGATTCTCAAGATATAATAGAAGACCGACTCTATGTAAGCCTAGAGCTTTCTTAACGGCTTTCTTCACCAAATCAAATATTTCCCCATAACCGTTACATCTTTCAAGCTTCTCAATAAAGGATTCTTCCATAATCAAGGTCTCCACGATACTCTTTCCATAACCACGTTATTAATCTTTCCCTAAAGAAAAAATTTGGTTAGGCTTCAATATTTTGCTTGCTTAGCTCCATCGGAGATTCTGAAGGCGAGATTGGTCTAAGTCTCACACTAAAGCGGACTGGTTTCGGCTTAACAAGATACTGCTGTAATGTGTCTGGTCCGCAGCTTCCACCTCCCAGTCCAGATTGCATGTAATCGAGGTTTAGGGTTATGTCTTCGCGCCTATTTAGTTCACATGTATGTTTCGCTTTTTCGAAGTCTTCAGCCGTATAGTGATGCGCGCTCACCTCCATTAATGGCATTCCAACGGCAAGTAAGCCGAATCCATCATCATTTGTTAGTGCAACCCAGCGTACATCCGTTTTGTTTCCATTTTCCTGCGGCTTAATGTATGGCACGTACTGCTCATCAACAGTGCTGGAGTATACTCCTACAAGCGCTCCCTCCTTCCGGTCACAATAGTTTTCGTGGGGGCCGCGACCAAACCAGGTGAAATTCTCGAAACCTCCTGGAATAATTAGCTGTAGACCTATCCGCGGTAGGTGAGGCGGCAGATTTTCTCCTGGAATAACGTTTGCTTCTATAATTATGTCTCCGCTTCCGTAAATCCTGTAGGTGTAGGTGCATTTGAAGCGCTCAGCATTCTCGGGTGTGCGAAGTGAATCCTCCACAATTATGCGAACTAGCTGATCCGCAGCTCTTTCAGATTTAACGCTTTCAATCACATGTTTTAGGCAGTTAAGTCCAGCGCTACGCCAGATCGGTGCGAGTCTTGGAGCATCATTGTCGGTTGGCGCACGCCAAACATTTAGGAGAGGACCATGCTTTATTAGATTAAGTCTCTCATAAATTAGTGAAGTTATGCAACCATCTTTTTTACTGAAAATTAGGTTGAAGTTTCTTCCTGAAACCACAATTTTATTGGCTGATTCCTCAAGCTTTAGGGGCGGCATGTCGCTGACTTTAATTTTGGGTCCAGGTGGAACTTTGAATGGCATTTTGAATTGGGTCCAGCCTACTTCATAACCTTTCTCAGCCCAGAGCGTATCTACAGACAGCTTATAATGTATGGTTAAATAGTATTCGGCTCCCGGTTTAAGGTTCTCTGGAAGCTTGAAGGGGATGGTTACTATTTCACTTTCGTGAGGCGGTGTGCGAAGCTTCGGTAGCTTTCCCCGTTGGATTATTTTTCCATCTTCAGTCAGCTCCCACAGTATGTCAATTATGCTTAAGTCTGCGAAATCATGCCGATTTATGATCCGAATAACCCCCTTTGATAGATCGATGGCTTCAGCCTCAACTGGCTGCTGTATTTTTTTGCATTCCCACATAGCTGGTTGGGGCTCACGGTTAGGCCAAACTAATCCATTTATGCAGAAGTTTCCGTCATTCGGTTGGTCTCCAAAGTCTCCGCCGTAAGCCCACCATTCACGTCCATCCTCGGCTACCCGCTTAAGACCCTGATCAACCCAATCCCATATGAAACCTCCACATATGCGCTTGTATTTGCGGATTACATCCCAGTATTCCTTTAGGTTACCTGTGCTGTTACCCATAGAGTGAGCATACTCGCACATTATTATTGGCCTATCTTCTTCGGGATCCTCAGCTAACTCTATCAGCCTCTCAAGAGAGGGATACATTATGCTTATTACATCAACGCTACGCGAGATTTTTCTTTCTCTCGTACGTATGGTTCCTTCATAATGTACGGGCCTTGTTGGATCATATCTATGAACCCAGCCTGATAATGCATCGTGGTTAGGCCCATAGCCGGATTCGTTTCCGAGAGACCATATTATGACGCATGGATGATTTTTGTCTCTCTCAACCATTCTTACAAAACGTTCCATGAATGCGTGAAGCCACTCGGGATCATGCGCCGGTTCAATATATTTGGGAAACTTTCTTGATAGCTCCTCGATGATTTCTTCCCACGATTTTTTCTTCCATTTCTTCTGGAACTCCTTAAGTAATTCCCTCCAAGGTTTTCCGAAGGCTTCCTCGATCTGCTGGATTAATCTTGATGAGGCAACTAAGCCATGGCATTCAATATTGGCTTCATCAATTACATATATGCCGTATTTGTCGCATAGATCATACCATGCTGGATGATTTGGATAGTGGGATGTTCTGACGGCGTTAAAGTTGAAGCGTTTCATGAGAATTATATCTTTTATCATGGATTCGACGGTTACAGCATGCCCCCTAACATCGTCATGCTCATGCCTATTAACGCCTTTAAGATAAACTGGCACACCATTTATGAGTATGCGTCCATCTTTGATTTCGATTTGGCGGAAGCCAACGTGACAGCTTTCAACCTCAATTATTTCTCCAGACTCGTTTTTTAGTGTTAAAAGCATAGTGTATAGGTATGGGTCTTCAGCCGACCACTTCCTAGGCCTAGAAACCTTTCTCTCAACTTCTATTATCGCTTCGCTTTTAGGCTTGAGCCCCCTAATCGGAGTCGTTATAGGTTCATTAAAGATCGGTAAGCCTTTGTGGTTGAAGAGCTTTATTTCTAGGGTATGTGGTTTAGATCGCGTGTTCGAATAGTTTCTTACGTTGACTCTCACCTTTAGAACAGCATCTTCATAGTTTTCATCGAAAAACGTTCTCACAAAGAAGTCTCTTATATGCAGACTTGGCGTACAGTAAAGGTATACGCTGCGGAATATTCCGCTTAGACGCCACATATCTTGGTCTTCAAGGTAGCTTCCATCACTCCAGCGTAAAACCTTGACAGCTAACAGATTTTCTCCAGGCTTAACGTATCTTGTTATGTTAAATTCTGCTGGCAGACGGCTATCTTGGCTATATCCAACTAAGTGGCCATTAACCCAAACATAAAAAGCTGAGTCAACACCGTCAAAAACCAGAAAAATTTGTTTGCCAAACCATTCTTCCGGAATGATGAATTTTCTCCGATATAAGCCAGTTGGATTCCAATCATGTGGAACACGCGGGGGATCAGCATGGAACGGGTAGCGAACGTTAACGTAGATTGGCTTATCATATCCAAGCATTTGCCAGTTACTTGGGACTGGTATCGTATCCCAACCTTTTTCATCAAATTCAGGCCTATAGAAGTCTTTTGGCGCAGATTCAGGGTTTTCATATAATCTAAATTTCCATTCGCCATCGAGGGACATAAACCATGGAGATTTTTCTCTAACACATTCAAGCGCCATCTCCTCATTAGGGTAAGTCATAAGGGTTGCGTGAGCGGGCTCCTTATTTATTCCAGTAACTTTAGGGTTCTCCCAGTTCGGAGTCTTTTCCACAAAATTATCTGCAATCATGAGCTCCACCAGTTTTAAAATAATTTATTGTTGTAGTTAGTTTAATTGAGCTAACCTTATGAAATTTTCGAGATTTTCAGATATGTTAATGAATTATTTGAGCCAAGATAATTTGTACTATTTCCTTTTCTTCTAACATAATGATGATTTTAATAGGAAAACTCAAATTTTAGTGTAGCTAATTACTAAATGTGGTGAATGTTTACATGCTGATTGGAAAGGTGATTTTTGATGCCTAAATATAAGGTAAATGTTTTCTACGTTATATCCTTAATTTGCACGCTTATTCTCATAGTTTATACATGGTTTATTTTTCTTCCACAGTTTGAGGGAACATTAGAGTATCAAGCTGTGAGAACACTTATACTCTTCATAATCCTTCTTCTATTAATATCCGCTGGCATTCAATTATTTTTGCTGAGACCAAAGCCAAGAAAGTTTGATGAAGAATAATTAATTAATCTAATGTTTATCTTTGCATCTCGTTTATGAACCTTTCGTAAATTTTGAGGGTTTGCTTCGCGGCTTTTCTCCACGTGAAATACTTCAAAACTCTTTTACGCCCGTTCTCTCCCCATCTCCGCGCTCTTAAAGGATCTTTAAGTACCTCCTTGATTCCCCAAGCGATGTCCACGGGATCATCTCCATTAACGTGAACGCCATTCTGCTCTGAACCAGCAGCCATAACCTGCTCCCGGAAGCCAACTACGCCCTTGGCGCCGACCACCACAGGTTTTTCCATGGACATAGCCTCTAGACTTACGATGCCAAAGGGCTCGTAAACCGAGGGGAATACGCATAGGTCAGAGGCCGCATAATGTAGGATTCGCTCTTTCTCTGATACGAATTCAAAGCGGCAAACGACATTTTCGCTTATGCCAAGGCGATCAGCCATCTCCATTATGTCTCGCTGCTCCTCCCCCTTTCCAAGAATCACTAGCTTTGTTTTTGGATAATCGGCTAAAACTAGCTGCATTGCTTGAACCAGATTTCTGACTCCCTTCACCCAAGTTAGACGGCCAATAAAGAATATCATTTTCATATCTGGGTCTATTCCATACCGTTCTCTTAGCTTTTGTATTTCATCTTCCCTGCATCTCTTAGGGTTATAGGTTTCTGGGTCTACTCCATTCCAAACCACATTTATTTTCGACTCCGGCCACCCATGTTTGGCCAAGTCTTCTTTCATGGCGTAGCTTACCGTTATGATTCCATCTGCTTTTTCAGCCATAACCGACTCCAAGTGGCTGACAACCGTTGATCCGCCTCCTCCGCTTCTCCCCCACTCAGTTGAGTGCACATGGAACATTACAGGTATTTTTAACTCGTTCTTGCAGATGATTCCTGCTACGCTACTTAACCAATCATTGATGGAAATTATGCTGTATTCGTACTGTCCCTTTTTAATGACATCGTTTATCATCTTGGCGGCTACTAGGATGTTGTATACAAACATATCATTAAAGAACTTGATGTTTGTGCCCCATTTTTTTAGATCTTCTGCCACAAATATTGGAAAGATATTGCTTGCATCAACAATGAGGGGGCGATGAACCTCAACGCCGCCTAAAATTTCCCTTGTTTTTAGGTTACCGGGGTTAAAGGTGTAGACACAGACATCCCAGCCGAGACGAATAAATTCTTTAGTGATGTATTCAGCGTAGGTTCCGAGTCCACCAACAATCGCCGGGGGATACTCCCAAACAAAAAAAGCAATCCTCAATTAATTCACTCTTCTTACATACTTAGGCGGTCGCCTGAAATAAATTTTTATCTTTCTAAAAATCTTAGATCTCCGCCCTCTTCAGTAGGAGGGCGTTAATTGTGACGCTTATGGAGCTTAGAGTCATGGTTATAGCGGCGACTTCCGGCCTTAGAATTATTCCGAATGGAACGAGAAGTCCGGCGGCGGCTGGAATTGCAATAACATTATAGCCCGTTGCCCACACTAAATTTTCGTTCATTTTCCGCATTATTTTTCTGCTTAGAGTTATTAGTTTGGTAACGTCTCTTGGGTCATTTTTGATTAAAACGACGTCTGCTGATTCCACAGCTACATCCGTGCCTGCGCCGATTGCTACTCCAACGTTTGCCTGAACCAAAGCTGGGGCATCGTTTATTCCGTCACCCACCATTGCTACGCTTTTCCTTCATCTTGCATCTTATTTGTTTGGTTATGGGCGTGAATGGAGACGATCTGCCGCTTTAAGTATGCATACGCCTGTAATTATCCATACTAGAGTGGTTATTATGGGCAGAGTTGGGAATTTAATTAGATGGTTATAGATGTATAGGTCGCTTTCACTGACTTTCGATAGGGCCTGAAGTGTTCCGGGTTTTCTAGGCCATGGAGCTAAGGAGCCGGTTGGAGATGTCCGCCAATATGTTTCGTCATCCTCTTCTATAATGTAACTTGTCGCTATGCTATAAGCGGCTAAAGTATATGCCGTAAGGAAGAAAGAAAGAAAAATCAGAATCGCAGATACTAAAACCCATTTACCTTTTAAGTTCAATTTTCATCCTCTCAAAAAGAGGAGGGAATCATGGTTTATAATTCTATATTTTAGAACGTATGCTAGGATTGAACTAAACTAGACTTATGAAATAAATAAGAGAGAGGGAATATTGGAATTTTAGGTATCGCGTTCAGTCCTGATTTTTAAGCCATCTTCTGGCGGCTAGAATGGATAAAACCATTACTGAGGCTATCAGTAATGCTAGGGCTCCGTATGCTAGCTGCGGTGATACTATTTCATGATTATCACATATTATTTTTCCGCCTACTGGGGCTTTGGATGGTATGCCGGGTCCTCCCACGTCAACTATTATTCCGTTTGCTTCTCCGTCATCATCCCCTAAGCCACCGTCCGTTAGCTGTATGGTTATAATGTTGTCTCCGTCATCATCGCCTACAGGTATTTGATACCATCCCTCTGGAGTATGGTACTTCCAGTATTGGGTTCCCACAGGCATGTTGGAGGGTAGAGTTATCGTTATGTTCACTGTTTGACCGGGGGTTAACCCTGTTATTATGAAGGAGAAGAATCCGTGTGGGAATTCTAGGTTTGGTTTGCCTTGGACGGGCAGGGTTGACTCATCTACCGCCGTTAGGTCTTCTATTGATCCGCTGTCCGATTCAAAGTATGCGGTTCCTGTGCCCGTAGCTGTTTCCACACCGCATTTAATTGTGAAGGAAGCTGCATTCTCCAGCTCTACAATGTTTCCTAGGTTATCTCCAGCTTCCACGTCTATATAGTAGATTCCTATGTTGGCTCCGCTGCTGTTCCATGTGTTCCCATATAGGTTGTCTCCAGCTGCGCCATCGTTGTGGACTCCATCATCATAGAGGTCTATTACGGCTACATTTGTTTCATCTGGATTCTGAAT
>CAZWWD010000010.1:0-28488 GCA_964637155.1 uncultured Candidatus Bathyarchaeia archaeon | reverse complement strand
TCTCATCTACGGTTGCTGGTTTAAGGTTGGGATGATAGGAAGTGTCTGCACGCATCCCAACTATAGAAACAGAGGCTACGCATCAGCTCTGGTGAGAGATGCTTTTTCTAAAATGAAGAGAGATGGCATAGATTTAGTGCTTGTTTCCGGATTTAGAAACCTGTACAGAAGGGTTGGGTGCGTAGAAGCAGGTAAAGTTTACACTTATAATATACCACGAGGAAAGCTTGATTTAAATCTCGATGACATAAGCATAATTCATTACAGTGAAGATCTCTTAAAGGATTTGATCGAAATCTATCATAGAGAGCCGGTTAGGTATCGGCGCAGCCTTGAAGAGTTTAGGATCCTACTTAGGCGTGGATTACAATACGAGGATCTTAAAATTTATACTGCCATAAATAAGGGCAGACCTTTAGCCTACATAGCGATTGAATCATTTCTAAACAAGAATACACCTACGATAATAGAGTACGCGGGACCCAGAAGCATAATCTTATATCTAATTGAGAAGCTTTTCAAAACTTTAAATATAAACGCGCTTAAATTGACTGTACCATCTCATGACTTAGAAATGCTATATCTTTTAGAAAAACAGAACTTAGAAAAGATATCTTCTGAAGCTCCCGCAAGCATGGCCATAATAAACCCACAAAGTTTTCTGGAAAAGATCCAGCCTTACTTAGAAGAGAAGATTGGAGAGAAGGAATCCCGCAGGTTCATCCATGATCTGGTTCATGAAAAGATAAGGCTTTACCTAAACGGTGAAGAGACAAGTTTCTTAGATTCACGAGCTCTTACACTCCTCTTTTTTGGAGCTCCCGATAAACTCAGAGCTCCTCCGCAACCTGAAGTTAAAATCAAACCCCACGCAGAATCTTTATCACATGCTCTCCCCCTGCCAACACCAGTATACGGATTAAACTATATCTAGAGGCATCCTCGCATAGAAGGCGTGCTACTAGGTTCATTGACGGAAGAGACCATAAGGGAATACGAGGAGAAGACTAAGAAGAGGAAGAAACTTATTAGGCGTATTTCCAAGGAATATCCGATAACTGATGCGAATAGACTGTTTACAACCATCGAGAAACCCTTAGAAATATTGGGGATTTCAGGCATCATCCATACAGTTGAGGGAAAAATAAACGTTCACGCCCATGCGGTTCTCTCCTTTGTGGAAAACAACAAAATTTCAGTTGTAGGTGGACATTTGCTTGAGGGATGCATAGTTTACGGATTCGCGGAGACAGTTCTATTAGAACTTAAAGATATAGATATGGAAAAAAGGTTTGATCCGGAAACTCGAACGCTTCAACTTTTTGTTGACGAATCATAACAGCGCTAATTAACTGTCATCTTTCGCATATAAGATTTTAAGGATTTCAACGAGTTTTTTGTCCCTCCACTTAGCTAGTTCCTCCGCCGATTTCTCTTTAAGCACTTTATAGTTTCTTATACCCTCAATTAGCTTCTTTCTTGCTGAGGAAGGAAGAGTAGTCCATTTGGCTAGAGACTTCCATCTTGATTCCATCGCAGGACCCAAATGATCTAAGAAGTATTCTATGCCGCCTTTTCCACCACCTAAATGGTAACTGAGATGCGGGCCAATTATAGCCCATCTTAAACCTGGACCCGCTGAAACTGCTTTATCTATGTCTTCTAGGTCAGCTACGCCCTCATCAACTAGGTTTATTGCCTCCCGCCATAAGGCTGCAGCTAAACGATTTCCTATGCTACCAACCGTTTCTTTCTTCTGTATTACCGCCACTTTACCAATAGAGGTCATAAAGGCGCGTGTTTCCCTGACGACCTCCGGAGAGGTTTTCTTTCCGGGGATTATTTCTACTAGCGGCATTAAATGGGGAGGATTCCAAGGATGGGCGATTATGCATCTCTCCGGCTTCTTAACGGACTCCTGTATCACGGTCATTTTGAGCGTTGAAGTGCTACTGGCGATTATTGCATCTGGTGAGGCTACATTATCAATCTGACTAAAAACCTTCTTCTTTACATCATATCTTTCGGGAACGGATTCCTGAATGTAATCCGCCTTCTCTACAGCTTCTTTCAGATCCATGGTTAATTTGATATTTTTGACAATTTCTTTTGGATTTTTATTTATGAGTCCGCTTTCCGCAAGAAAATTAAGGTTTTCTTCAATCTTCGCTAATGCATATTTCAGCGATTTCTCACTTACGTCATGAAGCGTCACCTTAAAGCCTTTCCACGCAAAGAGGGTAGCCCAGCTATGACCTATAAGGCCGGCGCCTACACAGGTGACTCGCTCTATATTTTTCATATATTTGTCACCATGATTCAGCCATCCTTATCTTATAAGTTGCTCAAATCTTCTTTATTCTAATAAACGCCAGGTGAAATTAAGATCTTATAATAGACCATAAGACCATAGTTATAAGGTTAATTTAAATCTAAAAAGGCTTTTAACCATTATTCTTCGGAGGCCAGAAATTAATACAAATAATTATTTTGGTTTATACATAGTTTACCTTACTTTGGGAGAGAGCGGATTTGGAGAGAAAAGAGTTTGAAATAAAAAGAAAGCTTGTTGAAGTGTCTAAAAGACTTTATAATCGGGGTTTAGTAGCGGGAGCTGGAGGAAATGTAAGCGCTAGAATACCGGGAACTGAAGAGATCTTTATAACGCCCAGTGGATTATGTAAAGGCTTTCTAAACACTGATGACATATTGAAGATTGATTTGGATGGAAGAGTTCTTGAGGGTAAACTTAAGCCCACATCAGAGACGCCTATGCATACAGCTATTTATAAAATTAGAGAGGATGTCATGGCTATTGTTCATGCACATCCTCCCTTCTGCACAGGTTTCGCCTGTGCTAGAATACCGCTTGACTATAAGGTTTATCCGGAAGTTATAGCGATGGTGGGAGAAGTACCCTTAGTTGAATATGTTACTCCAACAACCGAAGAATTGGCGGAAAAGGTGGCGGAATATGCAAAAAATTATAATGCTTTACTGCTTGCGAATCACGGAACAATAACGTTGGGGGCAAGTCTTGAGCAAGCCTATCAAAGAACCGAACTCTTAGAAGACTTCGCAAAGATTTTATTGGTGTCGAATCTTCTAGGGGGACCTAAACCCCTATCTGAATCAGAAATTGAAAGATTGAAGAAGCTTGAAAGCGAAAGATACAGAATTAGGCTTGTTGAAAAGCTTTAAACCCTTATCAGAAATACGGATTCCTAGGAGACCAATTTAAAGCGA
Organism: uncultured Candidatus Bathyarchaeia archaeon; assembly: GCA_964637155.1. Taxonomy (GTDB): domain Archaea; phylum Thermoproteota; class Bathyarchaeia; order Bathyarchaeales; family DTEX01; genus DTEX01. The sequence goes on along the minus strand of CAZWWD010000010.1, from coordinate 25,242 downwards.
GTAGATCAACAAATATACACTTAAGGCCACCATCAATAGGCCTCCCACCAGATTTAGCCATCTCTGTTTGGTAGAAGACCATTTCTTTAGTTTACTGGTTTCCAGTTTTAGCATGTGTATACCCAACGTTATTGCTATAAATGGCACAATAATTATACTATTATATAAAATAAGGAGAAGAATTCCCTGGATTCTTGTTTCTAGATCCGCTATAAGACTTAATGCTATCAAGTAGGGCCCCGATGTACATGGAAGCAGAAAGGCGCTTGTAACTACTCCTATAAGGAAGGCTGATAAAGGATTGTTGGAGAACCTTCTTAGATGTTCAGCAAGTCTTTTAGAGAGGAAGCTTGGAACACGCTTAAATTTCTGATTTAGAAAACCTCCGAAGGTTTCTCTTAAGCCGATTGATAGGCCGAAAAAGCCGAAGATAAAGTTTAAGATCGACCTAAATCCGAGAGATAAGCCTAAAATAACAACAAATATTCTTGCTTCGCGAATATAGCCGATTAATCTCCATATTCCAATTCCCATAATGAAATAGATGATGAATATGGCGATTGAGTATGCAAGCCCAAACTTGAGGATTGCTCTCCTTCCCAATCGCATAGCAACCAATGAAAGAAAAACCACTAATACGAAAAATGCACATGGATTCACTGCATCAACACACGCCGCCGTAATTATGAGAGGTAAAATCCGAAGAAAGTCCGTTTGAAAAATTCTTTTCTCGCCCATGAAAAATTCCTCTAACTTACGTTTTGCTTTTTCATCCAATGAAAACACTTTTCCGTTTGATAGGAAAACTTTTAATGTAGTAGTATTGGAGTACGCGAGTGCTTGACGCAACACATTTACATCGCTACTTGAAATAGTTATGGCCGTTAAACTTTTATTTTTAAAGATAAGCGCCAGCGGAATCGAGTAACCAGCGTATATTTCTTGCCAGTTTACATATTCCATCTTGCAAGGGATACATATATCTGAGGGTAAAAGTAGAACGCCTTGATAAATTAGAATTTCAACTATTTTTAATAGTTCTTCTAGATTCTCTGAGTCATTTATGTAACAAAGGACTAGCTTAACGTCAGGTAATTTACTAAAAAATTCTCTTATTTTCTCCATTTCTTGGGAATCTGATAAACCATATACGTAAACTTCAATGGAGGGAGGGTTTTTAGCACTAGCAATCATAGTCTTAGATAAAAAGCATGATAGAATTGCTAGAGTAAGGAACAAAGCTAAAGGTTTCTTTGAAAAACGAAGTTTTTTCTTCATACTAAAATAGGGGGTTAAATTCGGCAATTTAAGAATATCGTCAGATTCGTCTTTTGTCGCTCTGGAATTTTTAGATACTCTCATAAGGAACATCTACAAAATTGCTGAGCGTACTTATAAAATCTACATAAGTTGTTAGATGAATTATAAGTAGATAATTAGTACGCTCAGCAGGGACACCGACCGCAACGTGCTACTACAGATCAATTCTAGGAGTAATTCTCAGAGCAGAAAACTTGCCAGACAAATGGATAGCGCCTCTTAATGATCGCGTAAAAAGCTTCGTCGTCGGTTATAATGATAGTAAAATATCTGACTTAGCAGAGCGAACTTTGAAAACAGCCAAAGAAATAGGCAACTGATAAAACCTTCATGATTTTTCAAAATTCAAAATATAAAAGTGGTGCCGCGGGCCGGACTTGAACCGGCGACAGCCCGGTTTCGGAGGATTTATGACTTGCTTATGTCATTTTATTCTTCTTCAGCCGGGTGCTCTCCCAAACTGAGCTACCGCGGCGTCACCTAGAAATTAATGATTGAGTTTCATATAAAAATTTTAGGTTTTAGCTTATGAGTTTATCTTTACCGGAAACATTTTCTTTAAGCGTCTCTCAATTATAAGAGAAGGTAAATGAGTGAGGGAGCTGGTAGGTGAATCAGATCAACGGCGAGAGACTTGCGGAAATACTTGAAATTTCTCTTAGGATGCTTGAGAAGTATCCTTTATGTGATAACTGTTTGGGTAGACAGTTCGCTCTTTTGGGTTTTGGTCTAGATAATTGTGAGAGAGGAAGAGCAATAAAGACCCTTCTTGCAATGAGCGCTCATGAAATGGCTCTTTCGAAAGAGAGAAAAGTGAAGATGAGAGGAATCGCCATTCTTAAGTTATTGGCTACTCATGGTTCATTCAAAGTGGCGGCAGACCTGCTTAGGAGAATGAGAAGAAGAGTTGGTGAGGGAGAAAAGTGTTTTCTTTGCGAGGGACAATTTGATAATATTCAAGTTTTAATCGATAAAATTCTTGAAAGCCTTAAGGAATATGAGTATGATAATTTTCTGGTAGGCATTAAGCTCCCCCTTAGGATTGAAGAACACGAAGACGAATTTAAAGCAGAGTTCAGTGTCCAATATGGCGAAAGCATGAAAAACGAGTTCAGCAGAGTCATCGGAAAAGAATTAGCTCAGAGAACTGGGAAGAAAGCTGAATACTTGAAGCCGCAGATAGTTATTCTCGTAAATCCATTCACTAAAGAAGTGAAAATACAATCTAACTCACTATTCATAGCTGGGAGATACAGAAAGCTCATGCGGGGAATACCTCAATCCAAATGGATATGTATCAAATGCGGCGGAAAAGGATGCGAAAGATGCAATTGGACTGGAAAAATTTATCCTGAATCAGTTGAAGAATTAATTGCTAAGCCAATACTAGATAGAACATTTGGCGAGGAAACAGCCTTCCATGCCGCTGGACGCGAGGATAGAGACGCCCGTATGCTTGGACGCGGCAGACCCTTCGTGATCGAGATTAAGAAACCTAAGAAAAGGAAATTGGATTTAAAGGAACTTGAAGAAGCCATCAATGAATATGCTAAGGGAAAAGTTGAGGTGCTGAATCTCAGATACGCTGACAAAAACACGGTTAGGAAGCTTAAGGGCATGGAGAACGCTCAAAAAATTTATAGAGTCACCGTTAAATTTGACAGAGAAATCACCGACGAAGAGATAGCGAAGCTGGAAAAAGAGCTCACGGACACCACCATATATCAGCGCACACCTATACGTGTATTACATCGCAGATCAGATCGATTACGGGAAAAACACATATATGAGACCAAAATAAAGAGATTGTCAAATGACAGTATAGAAATGAAAATTAGGTGTCAAGGAGGATTATATGTGAAAGAACTAGTGACAGGAGACGAAGGACGAACCAGTCCAAGTGTATCAGAAATAATTAATGCTAAAGCCACTCCTATGGAACTTGATGTATTAAATGTGTTGGCTAAAAAGGTGATTTAGATGCCTGCGTCCCATGGTTTACGTAGGAAAACTCGTGCACTCTTAAGAAAAAAGCCTAGAGAGAGGGGGAAAAGTAGTTTAAGCAGACTCCTATATGAGTATAGACCAGGCGATAAAGTGGTGATCGATATAGATCCAAGCATACATAAAGGCATGCCTCACCGGAGATACCAAGGAAAAGTAGGGGTGGTAATTGGTAAAAGGGGAAGAGCATACGAAATAAGTGTTACGCAAGGAAAAGCTGTGAAGGAGATAATTGTTAGACCGGAACATCTAAAACCTTTCATGGGGTGAAGTTAAAGTATGCCTAGAAAAATATTAAAGATACAGCCAATAACGATCCCTGAAGTTAAGGAAATTTTAGAGTCTTTAGGCAGGGAGAATCTAGATCAATTTCAACGTAGATCTTTGGATTACGCAACTAAAATGTCCTATTTAGATTCGGAATCTGCTAGAAAACTTTTAGAAGAGTTGAAGGCTGATGGAACATTAGAAGAGGAAGAAGCGGTTCAAATAGTGAACGTTATGCCTAAAAGCATTGAAGAATTAAGAATATTTCTGTCGGGTGGACATAAAATAGTTGAAACATCAAAGCTGGAAAAAATTTTAAATCTTTTAAATAAGTATAGGAATGAATAAGGAATAAAAGTTATTAGTGGTTAAACTATTAGATTTTAGTGTTTGGTGATGAGTAGTGAGGGCTAGGGCATATTCTTTTAGACAGACACTAATCCTTGTAGTGAGAAAAGGCAGGGGAAAGATGGGTCGATAACGGAGATTTCGTTTATTTTCCGCTAAAAGATTTTTAATGCACCTAAAAAGTGGAGAAAGTGAACGGGATGGAACGTAGAGAAAGAAGCCATCAACAGATTTATGAGGAATATGCTTATGTAATAGACTATTTACCTTATGGAAAACCGGGTTTGAGACTAAAACGTAGAGCTGGGGCTATCGTTCAATTAATCGGCGAAGAATATTTCACTCTTCTAGAGGCTGCAGTAAAGGAGGGTGTTGTTCTTAAACCTGCAGATAGGGTTTATGTTGGAAGGAACACGCGTAAAGAAATATCATATATTATTGGTAGAACCAGCTATGATGAACTTACAGCTAACGCTAAAATAGAACTTGAAAACGTTATTGAAAAAATAGTTTTAAATAGAGAGAGGGATTTCGTGAATTTCTTTAATACGGCTAAACCTATAACCCCCAGGATGCATTCCCTGGAGCTCATACCTGGGATTGGAAAGAAGTACATGTGGAAAATTTTAGATGAACGAGAAAAAAAGCCTTTTGAGAGCTTTCAAGACTTGCAGAGACGCGCAAACATACCTAATCCAGCGAAACTCATCACCAAAAGAATTATAGAGGAACTTTCAGGTAGCAGCAAATACAGGCTTTTCACAAGAGGCTAAAAATTACTTATTTATCATTTCGATTAAATTTTTAAGTAAATGCTATACGAAAACATCCTGAGAAAAATGGGTCTTCTAGAGGAAACTAAAAGAATTCTTAACGCTCATAAGATAAGGCCGAAAAAGAGGTTCGGTCAAAATTTTCTTATTAGAGAGGATATTATGGAGAAAATGATTTCCTATGCTTCTATCAATGAAGAGGACACCGTCTTGGAGATTGGGGCTGGACTAGGTTTTCTTACAGAGCGTCTAGCTAAAGTAGCGGGCCAAGTTATAGCTGTGGAAATAGACTCAAAGCTTGTTAGGATCTTAGCTAGACGGTTGCGTAATTACAGGAATGTAATAATCTTGAAGGGTAACGTACTGAGAATACCGGTTCCAGAATTTAATAAGGTTGTTTCGGTTCCACCATATTCCATATCATCACCATTAATTTTCTGGCTTTTTAAGAGAAATTTTGAGTGCGCAGTTTTGACCTTTCAGGAGGAGTTCGCCAGACGCTTAGCGGCTTTACCTGGCACAAAGGATTATGGGAGACTCACAGTATCAGTCTATTATTATGCTGAAAGCGATCTCTTGGATTTTGTTCCCAGAGAGTGTTTCTGGCCAGCTCCGGAAGTTAATTCTATAATCGTACGTTTAAGACCTAGAAATCCTCCTTTTCACGTGGAGGATGAAGAAAAATTTTTTGATTTTATTCGTGCTGTTTTCACGCAGAAAAATAAGAAGCTGAGAAATGCTGTTCAAGTGTTCTTTAGTGAGCTTGGATTCTCCAAAAGTGACATGAAGTGCATAGTTGATTCAATACCATTTCATCATAGGAGAGTAAGGGAATTAATGCCGGAAGAGCTTGGTTTAGTATTCAATTATCTAGCTAAAGTAGCAGTTAAGTTAAATTAGGCTTAAGCTGCGCTTTAAAGCTAAGAAGCTTAATTTTCAGCTAATAAACGTGTAGCGAATAATAAAGGGGGTTTCATTTAAAAACTTAAATATATCCCTTTGGATATAAATTCTCTTAAAAAGACGTTAAAAGTGAAGTTAAAATGAGCGGAGAAGCTGAAGTCGGTGAGGTTGGAAGTATAAAATTTCCGATCAGCGAGGCATTTAAGTATTGTATAGAAAGTATAAGGAAGCGTTTCACAAGAACGCTGATAACCTCATTATCAGTCCTGTTAAGCATCGCCTTTTTGGTTTCTCTTTTAACAATGGGTGAAATCCTTAGGCAGATAGGGGGACGTGGAACAGAAGCTTACCAAATATGGGTTGCGATAATAGCTTTACTTGTGTGCGGTGTTGGAATAGTTAATTCGATGTTAATGTCAGTAACTGAACGCTATAAGGAAATAGGCACAATAAAATGTTTAGGCGCAACAGACGGAGCTGTTCTAGAGATATTTTTGATAGAAGCTCTATTACTAGGTATACTCGGAGGGATAATCGGTGCGATAATCGGGTGGGCTATTGCTGTAGCGCTATATTCCTTACAGGGGATGAATGTATTCTTTGAGGGAGCTGCACTCGCATATCTACGTATTATCGGCACATCCATCGGGATAGCCGCATTAATTAGCCTGGCTGCAGCAGCGTATCCAGCAATATATGCCGCTAGATTAAAGCCGGCAGAAGCACTGAGATATGAAATATAGAATAAGGAATTACATTAAACCTCAATTTTCTAGGTAAGAGCGTAAGCTATTTAGCTAATATTTTTAATGAAACAAAAATTTTAAAATTTATTCTTCTTTGAGGGCTATGTCAAATAATTGATCAACCGATTTATTCATTATTTCAAACGCTTTCTGTTCAGTCACTTTGTTGGAGGGCATTTCTGCAAGAAAATTTAAGACTTCCTCTTTAAGTTTCATTTTTAAGATTCTCTTACCTTTAATTATTGTTAATGAGATCGGGTAGCCCTTTTTCATTTTGATATTGCATTTTCCCATAGTGCATCCGGTAGCTATTTGAATTCCATCAACAAAGCATGAGAATGGGGGTTTAGGCTTGGTTTCAACTATGGCTTTAGTTTTAAAGCAGTCCTTTCCGAGAATCTTATTAGCAAATAATCCGGCTTTTAAACCTAATACAAGAAATGGGCCAAGATGCCCATGAAATTTTACGGCCTCATCTAAAATATTCATGATTTCATCAGTTTGATCAGTCAATTTCTCATCAACCTTTAAGATCCTAATTTATTTTAGTAGTACATTTCAATAGAAAAATGTTATTTTTAGGAGGGTTTTGTTGCCGTTTGGTATCCTTTGGATCAGTTAGTTTCTTTGTAACCATTCAAGTATCTGTTTATCTAGCGGTTTAGTTTTTCGGGTTCTTCTCCGTCTAAGTTTGAGCGGATAGCCACCTATTGTTTTGTAAGCGGTTTCAGCTAATTTGTCAGCTTCTCCTTCTCTAAATTCACGCCAGTTAGGGTTATGCCTAAAATTTTCTGGATCAATCCATTTCGGCGTGAAATTTTTTAGGTCTTTGGTTTTCATACATATGCATACAACATTAAGTTTGCGGTGTAAGCTTAGTGGGCATGTGAAGACTCTTGTTGGATCCATCTTATTTTCGACCACTATTTGACCTTTAGGCGACAGCTCCATAAATCCTAATGTGAGCTTAGAATTTACATATTCAACAATTGCATATGCTATGTCTAATGGATTATACTTTTCAAGTAGATCCTCGGAGAAGCTCCTCTCGTTTATGTGGATGTGGCAACCGTTTCCAGACCATTTTACATAAACTGATTTTTTGATTCCCCATTCTTCTAGGAAGCGCAGTATCTCCTCTGCGATCGTGATCGTTTTCTTCCAGTTTGACAAGTCACTATCAATATCCCATGTCGGTGTACAGTAAATAATGTTTGCATAATCATACACGTCCTCCAAATTTTGAAGTCTTTTATAGATGTTAGCGGTTGCGTAAATGGATCTTAATGAATTAGAATAAAGCTCGATTAAATCTTTAGAGCTATCTACTCTGATAGGTTTCCTTTTAATGTATCTTCTGAAGACTAGATTGCCGGAAGAATCGGTATAGTGGAGAGCGACCCACCGCCCCTTACAAAAATCTGAAATTTCCTTCTGAACATCCCGACGTGAGTAATGTTCAAACGGGGAAATCAAGGTACTTCAGCTTCCCTTCTTTCAGTAGCTCTCTGAATACGCTTTATAACATGCTTTGGTAAGGAGATATCTTCTTTTCGCATCTCAACCGGCTTAACTATCGTTAGGCCTCTTCCAGGCAAAATTGCTATTTCATACATTTGTAAACTATGGTTCGTTTGACGCATTTTCTCAATAAGAATATAGCGCTTTAAAACTCCATTTCTAACAAATCTTCGGAATCTTATTATACCGTCGGCTATATGCTCCACTCCCCAACCGAAAGCCTCAGAAGTTGTTATGGCATACTGTGAGGTGGCCATTATCGTGAAGTCCCATTTAAATAGAACTTTCTTCACAAAGTATGAATATCTTCTGGCCATAGCTGGTTTATCAAGCCAGAAAGCGGAGAGAGAATCAATTACTAGGCGGGCTCTTCCGTAGCCTAAAGCCTTTTTCGCCTCAATAACCTTATTCACAAGTTCCTCGATATCTAAGCTTTGAAGCGACCACTCATCTTTAACTCCCATTAATGCATCGATAATTATCATCTTTTTGTTGGCGATATTATCTGAGAAGTTGAAACCAAATTGAGAGGCTTGCGTAATTATTGATTCACGGCTCTCTTCAGTTGTTACATAGATGCATTTGTCTCCTTCACGCACGCCTTGAGCAATGAAGTGTATGCACAAAATTGTTTTCCCCGTACCAGGTTCACCTGTGACAGCTACGGTGAAACCTTTTGGTATTCCACCTTCAAGCATAGCGTCTAACTCTGGAACACCAGTTGACAAACGCTCGATAAGCATTTTAGAGCCCCAAGATGATTCCTATGGTAACTAAATTGTATGTTGAATGCTAAAAATGTTTGTAGATTTATTTACGGAAAAATTGAAGTTCTTTACTTTATTGATTTACTATTAAAAACTAAAACATGTTTGGTTTTATGTTTAAGTAAACTAGAGGGCCTTTCTCTTTCGATAAGCGCATTATTCTACTGCTGATTGCATTATACATGCTTAGTGGATCTAATACGATGAACTGCGAATCTTTGTTTGATTTCTGGATTCGTTTAGCTATTTCCTCAAGTATTAGGTTTTCAGCTATGAATTCAACCATGCAGATTTCGCCTTGATTTACAAGTTTTTTGACAGCTATATTCTTTAATTCGTGCCTGTAATCCATATGCTTGTAGATTTTTCTTGCTTTCCTAATCTTTTCAACATATTTTTTAGGCATTTCAAACTTCGTTGATAAAATTCTAACTCTTTCCCTCCATTTTTTAAGCCACATGCCAACCCAGAAGTTTATTGATACTTTGAGGTCTCTCGGATTATTCATCAAATATTCTCTAAGTGTCTTGTAAACTATTCGACTATCATTTGTATTTAACTTCGCTTTTAGCCATGTCTCTAAGTCTTTGGAGGCGTAAACGACCATCTGATAATCTAGTGAGTACGGTTTAAATTGTGGGATATACTTCTCGAACTCTCTGATAAGTAATGATAGGAATCTATTGCGGAAGTTTATGACGCTCATCAGATACACTCACAACTAATATCTTAATAGTGAAAGATGCAGAATTTAAAAGTTGCCCAATAAACTTAAATATCTCCCCAGCATTCTCGCGATAAAAATTATAGAGGTAAATCATCTATTTTAGGCAACCCCTCTCTTGCCCCCATCTTTGTTAAGCATCTTGAAGCAACAAAATTTCCCAGAAGACCGCATTCTCTCAGGTCTTTTCCTCTGAGAAGGCCGTAGATGAAGCCGGCGCAAAAAGCGTCTCCAGCGCCAGTAGTGTCGACAACTTTAACCTTAAATGGTTTTATTAGGTGACTTTCTCGACCATTTGTAATATAGCATCCTTTATCTCCCAGTTTTACAGCCACAATTTTTACGCCTTCCCTAAGAAGGAAATCGGCGCCTTCCCTATATTTTTTGCCTGTTAAAAGATTTATTTCAACCTCGCTTGGCATAATAGCATAGCATTTTCTTATTATTGGCCTAAGCTTCTCTAGCCCCCTACGAGCATATATTATTCCCGGGTCAAGCGTTATCTTCACGTCGGACAGTTCTTCTATAAGCCTTTTTTGGGCTATGAAGGGAGCGTCGCCAGCGAATGATGTTAAGTGTAAAATCTTTGCGCCTCTAGCATAATTTGGATCAATCTCCTCATATCTTAATGTATCATTAACCCCTGGATCAACATATAATGCCCTATTACCTTCCTGATCTACGAACCCAATAACTGAACCGCTTCTACCGGTTTTAGAAATTACCACGCCTCCTGTATCAACTCCTTCATCTATAAATGATTTTAGTAGAAGTGAGCCTTCTCTGTCTTTCGCAACTTTACCTATATAGCCTACTTTTACGCCGAGCCTCGCTAATCCAACAGCCGTATTTGCAGCCGAACCGCCAGGCGACTCTTTGAAATCTAAGATTACGCTTTCTTCGTCAGCTCCAGCTAGTCTATCAACCAAGTAGAGTTTATCAACGTTTAAAGCCCCAAAACAAATAGCTTCGAGAGTCATGAAACAATCTCTCTCAAATAGATTTTATATTTTCCGAGTCTCCCACCGTAATTTCCAGCTGAGATCCTAACTACGCCATCAACTGTTGAAGCAGCTTCAATACCAACTTTCATGGCCTTCTTTACGGCTTCTAGGGTTAATCCGTTTATTACTATTTCAGGTATGTAGCGGACTCCCGCTGGAACCTTTGATTCAGCGCCTAACCTACTTTTAAGTGAGGGACAATATGGATGGTTTGTTGTTGGACCTATTTGCGGAAACTTTGTTTCAGGCTTTGATCCTGCTGAGCATATATCAAATGGGGTTACCACACCTTCAACTTGGCTTATGGCTTTTAGCGCTTTTCTCCCAGCCCTTAATACAGCTCTTTTAGTTCTGCACATATACCAGAAGTTTCCGCCCATAACCCCACGGCCGTAACCTATAAAACGCTCGATTTTAAAGTCTGGAACCATTATTGGAACAACAATCATTTCGCGGCCATATTGTTTTTCGACCCATTCGTATCCGTCGCCGCAGTGTCCTATCAGCTCGAGGGTGTCTATTTTACCTATTGGGTTTGGGCATGCATCAAAGACAGCTGTGAAGGGTTTTACAAGTATGTCCTGTCTAATTCTGTAGGAGAATTCTCTGTAAAACCTTTTTACTGATTCTTCTAAGGGTTTTCTTTCGTCTATTCCGCTCCAGAATTGAAGTATGACCCCTAGGCGGCCGTCAGGCGTCTCGTTTTTGGGGGCCCAGCGCTCTATTCCGCCTTCAATCCTACCTATAACCGTTGAGGGCGTAGCGGTTGAGTCTTCAGCAGCTCTTGTAAGCGTGTTTTTATCACTTGCGGTAACGAGAATTCTAAAATATAGTCCATCGAAAGCTTCAGCATAAGTATCTTCAATTAACGGTTTCAATCAGATCACCGTTTTACACTGTTACATATATAATAAGGTGAAATTAGATTTTTATTTTCGACATGCGGCTAATTGTCTGCTGTTTAGTTTTCAGTTCTTCCCTGAGCTGATAGATTTACTGTAGGTGAAAGAGATTTCTAAATAGGTATTTAATGCTTAACCTAGAGTTCCTATGGCTTCTCCCCTAACTGTTTTTCTGAAAGCTGTGCTTTCATGCATCAGACGTTCCATGTTCTCCGCCGTTATTCTCTCAACCCAAGGAGCATTTTCAGGATAAAGATTTCTTAATTGCCTGAAAAGAGATGGACTGCAGTAATCCTCTAGCATTGATATATCCCAGTTCTCTACAAGCTTAAGCACGTGCTCTCTACCGAACCTTCTGAAGTTTTCAGCCAATATTGCTAGAACAACTGTGTGATGTGATAGAACAGCGATCTCGGCTTCTCTTATTGCGTACTGGTTTCCATTAAATGAAACTGTTAGTCCTCCGCCTTTTCTCACAAGTCTGAAGGGCTCAACATCAGTTATGCTGTCTCCAACATACATAATAGATGATAGGGGTCTATTGAAGATCGCAGCTATTTCCTTAACGGCATTCGCTTTCTCATATCCGCCTATCGGATTAACATCTATCAGCGCCCGTCCTATTCTCATTTTAGGTATTTCTTCCCAGAAAATTTCATCTAGACGTTTTATTACTCTTTGTGATTCTGGCGGTAAATCACTTATAGATTTCGCGCCTTGAGGGATCTCTATCATAGGCATCTCAGAGATTTCTTCCTTTAAGGCCTTAAGCCGCTCCGCTTCCTCTTTAGACAATTCGTATTGGTCTATGTTGATTTTAGTGCAGTAAACATTTTCTTTTGGAAAGTCTATCGCATCGCATAGGGCGTGTATGTAGGGCTCATAGCTTGTGCTAACTATAAATGAAGGCATTATTGACCTAATATAACGTAACGTTTCCGCGGCTCCGGGAACCAATAATAGGGTCTCCGATGAAAAGCGTCTCATTAGCTCGTTGGTTGCGCCATAGGCCTTCAGGAAGGGCACTATAAGTTTAAGCGTGTCTCCAGCCTTATATCCCGGTTTTTTAACTATGTCTGCCAAAACATCATCGTATCTGCTAACTATAGTGAAAAATCTATCGCCTTTCGGAATAAGCCAGTTTGATAGCTCAAATGCATTGTCATTCTTTGATATTGGGCCTTCGCAGTCCGTTACAAAGATTCTCATCATACGTTTTTCCTCAAAAGTTCCATATGCCTTATGCTCCGTTCAATATGCTCTTTTGAAGCTATATCGGTTCTATTCCAGAGGGCTCCTCCCTTAATAGCCTTTATACCTTCCATAGCTATTTCACGGGCACTTTGAATATCATCGCCGATGCCAACTGTACATACGGTTCTAGAGGAAAGCGCATAGGTTTTTCCATCTTCGCGGAGCTCCATGGAACCCGGATAAATTTTTATGTTATCACCATATTTAGCCGATAATTTTTCTGCCTCCTCTAGAACTACTGGCGTTCCAATTTCACGTTTATTAACTAGGTGTGGGAATGCATCTATGTATCCGCCATATTTTGGAGGTACCTTGTAGATTACAACGGATGCGCTTTCATCGATGTTAATATGCGTTAAGGTGCCTTCTATCATCCTGAAGCATACATCGACAAAATCATCTTTCAGAAGCGGCATAATCGCTATTATTTCCGGATCGCCGGGCCTACTATTATTTTCCAGTATCATCGGACCTTTACTTGTATGGATGAAAGCTTCATAAAATGGTATGCCCCGCAAGTTTGGATTGTAACCACCATCTTTAAGTTTCTCAAATATTTTCTCAACTATCTTCTTTTCTTTCTCCCAGTCTTCAGGTTTCATAAAGGGCAGAATATTTCCTTTATTTTTATATGTGCCCATTCCACCAGTGTTAGGCCCTTTATCGCCGTCAAAGGCTCTCTTATAGTCCCTTGTTTCAGGTAATGGAACCAAGTGTTTTCCGTCGCAGAAAGCTTGGAAACTTGATTCTTCGCCTTCAATTTTTTCTTCAACTATAACTGGTCCTTCTTTGAAGTTTGCTAGGAAATGTTCGAATATTTCTTCGCGTGTGTTAAAGTGGTCGCCCCAAACTCCGACGCCTTTGCCTGCAGCTGGAGCGTCAGGTTTGACCGCCACTTTGTTTTCAAGTTCATCAAGCCACTTATATAGGTCTTTTTTAACGTCGCTTAGGTTTTTGTAGTCTTTAGGGTCAAAAATCTTGAATCTGGGGTTTACTTCCGGAACAACCTCTTGGAAAAGCAGTCTTTGTGCGACTTTACTCTTCTCGAGAGCGTATTCCTTTGTTGGGCAGATCATCGGAATCTTAAGTTTACTCTCAATTAGATCTCTTACGCCCTCAATTATCGGTTTTTCCGGTCCAACTATTCCAAAATCTATTTTATCCTTATGTTTTTCAGCAAATTTACATATTGCCTCAACGTTAAGGTCGGGTATCACAACATGTTCTTTAGCTCTCCTAACGTTGAAGGGATTTCTTTGCTTATCAGCAACATATAGGTCAACTTTATATTCTTGACTTTTCATAAACGCGTCGATCATGGCAGCTGCTCTGGAACCGTAAGAAACAACTAGGATTCCAGCACGCTCCATTAATATCACCTTAACCATTTATAAATTAGCAAGAATCTTCTATGTAAAAATTTTTGGAATGAAATAGTTCTCCTCAAAGTTAATTGTGATTACTAAAATAGCTTTTCAGCGAAACGAATGTTAAAATTATCGCGTTACTGGGATTATAGCTCTAGATTTCCCCGGAGTATAGCAAGTCTTTTAAGATTTCCTATAGAGAGGTTAGTTTAGAGGAAAGATGATTATGGAAGGAAAGCCCGCAATAATAGGTATTGGTAGAACAAAATTTGGGGAGCATTACGAACTGGATCCAGAGGATTTAATTGATGAAGCTGGCCTAATGGCTTTAGACACTGCGGGAATAGAGCGCAAGGATTTAGATGCTTGTTATATTTCAGATTACTTGCTACAGGTTACTAACAAAATAGGTTTGGAAGAGGGTTTCATGTCTCAATTGCTGGAGCTTAACATACCAATTGAAAAAATGAGGTCATTTAGCTCAGCATTATCAAATGCTTGTAATGCCATAGAAGCTGGCAAATATGATGTTGTTCTTGTCGGCGGAATGGAGAAGATGACTGATAGATGGAGTAAGATAAGGGATAACCTCATGCTTCTCGTGGATCACTGGAGCTACTATGCGGGTGGAACCCCAGAAACAAGTCATGAGCTGCTTCTCAGAGAATATATTAAAACATACGATATTAGGGGTGAAGACCAACATAAACTAATGACAACATTAGCACATATATCCGTTAAAAATCATCATAATGCTTTAAAAAATGAGTATGCCCATTTCCAAAGAGAAATCGATCTTAATAGGGTATTCGCGGCTAGGAAAAACAGAGTTCTCGGATTATATGATTTTGCGCCAATATCCGATGGGGCAACCGCTTTAATATTGGCAAGCCCGGAAAAAGCGAAGGAGTATACTGACAATCTTGTTTATGTGCTTGCTTCCTCCTTAGCAACCGACTTCATATCTTATCCCTCAAGATCCTATAGAACCGGTTTCATAGCAAATAAAATAGCCATGGAAAACGCTTTGAAAGCAGCTAATGTAAGCCTAGATGATATAAAGTTGTTGGAGGTTTATGATCAATCAACTGTTCTAGAGATGATATCTCTGGAGGATTTAGGCTTCGTTAAAAAGGGCACTGCATGGAAAAAGCTTTATGAAAATTTTGAGGATTACAAGGGCTTTTATGAGGTTGATGGGAGGCAACTATACGTAAATACGGATGGGGGATTAAAGGCGGATGGAAATCCGCTTGGCGCTACAGGGGGAGCGCAAATTTTTGAGGTAGTTAGGCAGCTTAGAGGTGAAGCTGGTCAAAGGCAAATAGACCCTGATGGAGACCTAATTTATGGTTGTGTGCAGGAGATTGAAGGGTTTGGAACGAAAGTTTATGTTCATATTTTGGGGAGGGAATGAAGTTGGGAAGTGAACCAATAGAGAGAAGAGTCTCATATATTGGGGATAGGCTTAAGGGTAGTAGATGCCCCCTCTGCGGAAAAGAGTATTTTAGACCTAGAAAATATTGTGGGAGCTGCGGTAGAAAAAGCCTTGGAAAAATGGAGGATATAGATTTCTTCTACGAGAAGGGCATATTAGAAACATGCACGATTGTTAGGGAACCAACAAACCGATTTAGAAGATTAGGCACATACCTTCATGGGATTATATCATTTCATAATGGGAAAGTTAAGGTTCCTGGCAGATTAACCGACATGATCATAAGGGATGATGAATCAGTGGATCCCTCTGATTTTGAGGGAAGAGAGGTTGTTCCGAGATTTAGACGTAGATACTCGGTTGATAAGAGCGATATTATACCGATGATTTCTCTGGCATTCACTTTTGCCGATGAATATTATCCGTATCAGCGCTATGAGATAATTAAACCAAATAAGGAATACGATGCGCCAGGAATAGTCGGCTACGGCGTATATATCTCGAAATTCAGAATTAAGGAGGGGAGAATGGAGCGGTCAGTTCCATTTATAGATGAGGACGCAATAACGGCGGCTGTTGAAGCTGGAAAACTGGCTCTAATACATTCAGGCGTGGATCATAAGCTTGTAGGAAAAATCTATGTAGGTTCGGAATCAAATCCTTATGCTGTAAATCCAATAGCATCTAAAGTTGCACAGGTCCTTAAGCTTGGAGAAGAGGAAAAAGCTGAGGGTGTGCAAAGCGTAGACGCGATAGATATGGAGTTTGCATGCAAGGCTGCAACAAGCATGTTTAAAGACGCTATGGCCCTAGTATATTATCCAGAGGATTCAATAGAATATGCGATGGTTATCGGCGCTGATAATGCTCAAGCAGCTCCAAGAGGAGAACCTGGAGGAGAATTAGACTTTTTTGTGGGCTTTGGCGGGGCAGCATTCATATTTGGCATGAAAGATGTTATAGCTGAGATTGAAGGATGGTATTCGTGTACTTCGGATACGCCTGACTTCTGGAGAAGGGATTTAGAACCGTACCCGCGTCACGGCGGACGCTTCACGGGTGGACCAGCCTACTTCAAGCATATTTTAAAGGCCGGTAAAAAACTGATGGAGAAGATGAACCTTAAGCCCAGTGACATAGACTATTTTGTTTGCCATCAACCTAATCCAACTTTCCCAGTTAGGGCGGCAACGGCTTTAGGCTTTAAACCCGAACAGTACATGCCTGGTTTGCAGGTTTCAAAGTTTGGCAACACGTATTCCGGGTCTTCGCCAATAGGATTAGCCGCCACATTAGATCAAGCTGAGCCTCATAAGAGGATAATGATTGTGAGCTATGGCTCAGGCGCTGGAAGCGACGCATACCTATTTGTAACAACAAGTCAGATTAAGGATAAAAGGAAGCGGCAAAAATTCACGGTTAAATATCAGGCGGAAAATAAATTCATCGAATACGTGGAATACGCAATCTATAGGAGATTTAAAGAAGGACTTTAAATCCTAACATAAAACCTTGGTGAAAGTAAAGCCTTATATGTAACATCAGCTCTATTATCCTACACTAACATCAAGGTAGCAAAGTGAGAAGTAAACCTTCTCTACTTTTCTGCTTTGGTGTTAGTTCCGCGATACGGGACGAGAATAGATGCTAACTGGAAGAAGAGCGCCAGCTAAAGCTGGCACGACCGATACGTCAAAGAAAATTAAGAAAAACCATTTTTGGCAAATCATACTATCCATAGATTTTTCTGCAATGCTCAAGCGGTATCAAATGCTTTAGTTCCTGGAATCGCGGAAAAGAAAAATGAAATGGAGGAAGATGGAATGAAAATTAATGAGTTAAGAAGTGGAATGCGCAAAGTTAACTTAGTAGCTAAGGTTTTAGAGATTTCAGAGCCACGGGAGGTTGTTTCAAGGTTTAGCGGTCGAGTCTTTAAGGTTGCTGACGCCATTATAGGCGACGAAACCGGCACAATAAAGCTCTCTCTATGGAATGAGCAGATCGAGCAAGTGAAGGTTAATGACACGGTAAAGATTGAAAACGGTTACATCAGGTCATTTAGGGGAGAACCGCAATTAAATGTTGGTAGATATGGGAAGCTAACTGTCCTGTAGAACGCGGAAAATTAAAAAAACTCATGTGGGGTGAAAAAATGCAGAATGAAAGGAGGGGAAGACGCTTTAATAGAGGGCGTAGACAATTCCCACCTAAACCAGTTGAACTTGGAAAAGAGTATGATGTTGAAGTTAAGGAAGTAAGTCGAAGAGGAGATGGAGTAGCAAGGATACAAGGGCTAGTAACCTTCATACCGAATGCGAAGCCGGGAGATCACTTGAGGGTTAAAATAACTAGGATAAGCCGGAGACATGCAGAAGCGGAAATAGTAGGTTCAATCGAATAAGCAATGTCAATAGCCCTCTATCTTAAATATTCTTTTTTCTCGCACCTTTATTTTTGATTTCCCTTTTTTATTCTAGGTCAGATAATGATATTTTCTTAGCGCCTTTCTGGAGCATCTCCGCTATTGCCTTATCTATGTCCCCCGGCTTCGCATCTATACCTTTAATAGCATCTTCTAAGAGGAATGTCTCAAAACCATATTTTAGTGCGTCTAAAACCGTACTCTTTACACAATATTCTGTTGCAAGACCGCCAACAAAAACCCTTTTTATACCAGCCTTCTTAAGTTCTTCACTTAAACCTGTTCCCTCAAAACCCGAATAAGCCTCTCTAGATGGGTCGGTAGCCTTAGATATAATTTTAGTTCTTTTGGGGAGGTGAAGGTCTGGATGGAACTCTGCGCCGCGGGTTCCTTGAATGCAGTGTGGAGGCCAGGGTCCACCGTGAGTCTTAAATGAGGAGTGGTTTGGCGGATGCCAGTCTCTTGTGGCAACTATTAATGCTCCAGCCTCATCAAACTTTTCAATATACTTATTTAATATTGGGACTATTTTATCACCTTCTGGGACTGGCAGAGCTCCTCCGGGACAGAAGTCGACTTGAACGTCAACGATTATTAGGGCGTCTTCATCTTTGTTGATCTTATACTTCAGCTTATATCACCCCCTAAAAAGTAAGGTTACTATGGGATTTAAGGATCACTAAGATGGTTCTCCAGAAATATTTAATCCTTAAATTTTTACTTGGGTTAATTTTCCCCATTTCTCTGGAGGAACCTAAAATTCTAAAAAAGGGGATAGCTGGTCTTCTATAAGCTATGGGTTTATTCGATTTTTTAGTATGGGCATACTCCTGTGGGGCATTCACCTGCAAATTCTGATGATGCTTGAATGTAGGGTGGGGGCGTTGTAGCTGCGTTTGTACTTGGGGAATGAATGCCGCCGACTACTAAAACTTGTTCTGGTTTGCTTCCATATCGATATATGGTTATTCCCTTACACTTCAATTTATAAGCCATCATGAAAATTCTCCTAACATCATCTATTGTGGCTTCGTATGGCAGATTAACCGTTTTTGAGACCGCATTATCTGTGTACTTCTGGAAGGTTGCTTGCATGCGTACATGCCATTCCGGCGCTATTTCAAGAGCCGTCACGAATATTCTTTTAACATCGGGTGGAACCTCGCTTAAGCCTTGGACTGATCCGGTCTTAGTGATCTTTGAGATTAGCTCTGTACTGTAGAATCCTCTTTCCCTAGCTATCTGCTCGAAAACGGGGTTAACTTCAAAGAGTTGTGTTCCCATAACGTTTCTGACAAACGCCACCGCAAATAAGGGTTCAATTCCGCTTGATGTTCCAGCAATTATGCTTATTGTTCCAGTTGGAGCTATTGACGTTACAGTTGCGTTTCTCATAGCCTTGTAACCCATTTTCTCCCAGACGCTGCCTGGGAAGTTTGGGAATGAGCCTCTTTCTTCACCTAATTCAACCGACTTTTTCCGGGCTTCCTCCGATATGAATGACATAACTTTCTCGGCTGTTGCAAGGGCCTCCTCTGAATCATAGGGGATACCTAGCTTTATGAGCATTTCAGCGAATCCCATAACGCCTAAACCTATTTTCCTATTAGCTTTGGTGGCCTTCTCAACCTGTGGTATCGGATATTTATTGGCATCTATAACGTTGTCTAGAAAGTGAATGGCTATCCTAACGGTTCGCTTAAGCTTATCCCAGTCGATTTCGCCATCCTTAACCATTCTAGAGAGATTTATGGAACCTAAGTTGCAGCTCTCGTATGGCAGTAATGGAACTTCACCGCAGGGATTCGTACTTTCAATAACCCCGACGTGGGGGGTGGGATTCTTCCGGTTGATTTCATCTAGAAATATTAGTCCGGGATCACCGGTTTTCCAAGCAGCCGTCGCTATTAAATCGAAAACGGCTCTAGCCTTCAAACGCTTGACAACCGCGCCATTTCTCGGATTAACTAAACTGTAGTATTTATCATTCTCAACGGCTTCCATAAATTCGTCGGTGACGCCAACAGATATGTTAAAGTTTGTTAGTACGCCTTCTTTTTCCTTTGCCGTAATAAACTCGATTATGTCGGGGTGATCAACGCGAAGAATACCCATATTAGCGCCCCTACGTCTGCCACCCTGCTTAATCACTTCGGTTGCCGTATCAAAAATCTTCATGAATGAGACTGGACCGCTTGCAACTCCCATTGTCGATTTAACAATGTCGCCGCGTGGCCTGAGTCTTGAGAATGAAAAGCCCGTGCCTCCGCCGGATTTGTGGATAAGTGCCATATACTTTAGTGCATCAAATATCTCTTCGATTGAATCGCCTACTGGAAGCACGAAGCATGCTGAGAGCTGCCCAATATCGGTTCCAGCGTTCATAAGCGTTGGACTATTATGAGTCACGAAGCCGTTTGCCACGTATGTGTGTTTATTAGGGACGAAGAGGTCGGCTGTTTCCGCTTCTACTTCTTCTAAGCATTCTATTTTGTCATAGAATTGGTTTAAAGCTATTAAATCCTTCAGATAACAATCGTTTAACTCTGGGAATATGCTTGAATATTTCTTAAAGATATAGCCGCTAATAGCTTCTGAATACTTAGTATTGATAACAAACCTAGCTATTTTCTTGTAGAGTTTGTAGTTTTTATTTTTGAGAGACTTATACCATCTGAGTAATCTTCTATTTTGGTTCGGTATGAAATCTTTTAAATGCTTAGGTTTAAGGAACTTTTCAGCTGCTTTATTTTTCCTCCTCCCAATAAATCCTACACGTTCTACAAACAATTTTCCATTCAAGTTTTTGTGAATGGTAAGTCTGTATCCTTTCCCCTTCTTTTTTAGACTCGCTACTATTCCAAGTCCTAAAAGTAGGAGATGAATTTGCTTAGCAAGTTTCTCGCTGGAAGAATATAACTCTATAACCCTTTCACCTACATAACCATCCGCTTCAAAGATACCGCGTAAAAAGCCAGCTATGCTTTTTCTACTACCTCTCAATATGATCTCTGGCACTTCGATCTCTCTTGAGAGACCGCTTTTATTTAGCCCATTACAATTTAAGAATTCTATCAATTTTCTGCTGTTAATTATTAGAAGGACGCATCTTTTCCCTTTAATTCTCTTAATTTTAGGATTTATAGAGAATAAGTGTTGGATCTTCTCCTTCAATTTTTCTAGAACATCGCTATCTCGTTCATCAATAGCCAGCTGAATGGTTTCTTCTACTCCATTGATCTTCTTTATATATCCGTCTCCGAATAAATACCCTACAAACTCGGCTAACGAGGGGTTAAGGCTTTCTGGATAAGTTATTTCATTTGGGGGCCTGCCTATCTTCCTTAATTCATTTGGAAATTTAAGTTGCGGGTCCTTATTGTTAAAGAGGAAATCTCTTTGCAAGGCTAGAAAATCATCGTTAGATATATCTTTTAGTTGCTTCCATACGTAATTTCCTTCCTTATCTATAACTCTAAAATAATGTTCAGGCGTAGCGGTTATGCTATAACCCATTTTAGTTTTGATTTTCCAAGCCTTCTTAGGACCATTATTGAAGAACATTCTCGCAGTTAAAACTCCTCCTCCATCAGTCATAACTAAAGTCCTTATACTTGTTGTTCTATTACCGAAATCCCCTAGCCTAACTAATCCTTCCTCAGTCGATATCAAAGTATCCTTTGAAAGGCAGTTTGGTAGGAACTCAAGGTTGGTCATGATTTTATAGAATTCTTCTTCAATGGCTTTTACGTTGGCGCTTTTATTGTAGATTGTGTCTACGGCGGCTATTGTTTTGGCGACTCTCCGGAACATTTGTGAGGGGGTCTCAATAACTCTTCCGGTTTCATCCTTCAGAAGGTATCTTCTCTCTAGGACGCTTACGGCGTTAAGGGATAATTTTAGGTCATCTGTTACTCCGAGCAGTTTTTTCCGCTCTCGGAGTTCTGTTCGCTTATGCCTGTAAAGGATGTAAGCCTTGGCAACAGCATCATAACCATTCTTAATTAAAACGCGTTCAACAATGTTCTGCACGTCTTCGACGCTTGGAATCTTATCTTTAAACTCTTCATTAACTATGGAAACGACTTGGGCTGAAAGCTTAGCAGCTAAGTTGCCATCCTTACCTTTAACAGCTAAAATAGCCTTGTGGATGGCATTAGTAATTCTATTTGGATCGAATTTAACTATTCGACCGTCTCTCTTACGAATATAAGAAATAGGCAACCGTAACGCCCCCAAACATACCATGTTAAAAGCAACTTTAATATCTTGCGGATAGGCCTAAATGGCCTCTATGTTTCAGAAAGAAAAGCCAAAAATTAACGTCTTAAGTACTTTATTCCAGAAAAGTTTATAACCAAGATTTTTGTATCCAAAAATTAAGAATTAGGTATGAGGAATGTAGATTTTTTGTTGGAGTCGGGTTGTGCCGAAGTTGTCTGGAGCAAAAAAATGTTCTCCAAAGTGCAATAGGTTCAGATGTGGAGGAAGATATCTAACATTTCGCGGGAGAACCCCATGGTGCCGGTTGACAGATGAACCATGTAATCCAGCAGACTGTAATTATGCGATATGCGTAAGTAGACGTCTACTTCCAGGAGGAATATGCGGGGAAACCTTAAAGAGGAAAACAGTTGAGAAGAGACCTGAGGACGAGATATTACCAACGATAAAAGTTAGGGGAAAAATCTTTAGAAAAATCGGTGAAAAAGAACTATTCTAGGCTCCGCATCCAAAAACATCCACAACCACCATTCAGTTTTTGTTCTTTTTACTATTTAATTCGCTAGAATTTTTAGCGCGCTTATTCACAAGATATACCCCAGTAAATATTAGAATTACACCTATAAGCGAGAGATGCCCGAATGTTTCTCCTAGAAAAAGCCGGCCGAAGAATAGCGCCATAGCGGGGATGATGAGGCTTGATGCAGAAACAATAATTGCCTCTTCCTCCCTTATGAGGAAAAGCCAGATCGTGAAGCCTACAGCAGATCCCAGCACTGAAATATAAAAGATTGAAAATATGTATGTTGGGTTCATGCTGAAGGCTAATCCCCCTAGCATTAATGTGGCAACTAAAAGGAAAATTGTTCCAATAGGGAATTGAACAATATTCACAATCGCCGGATCAACGTGACTAAGAGTTTTCTTATAATATATTATTGAAACCGCCCACAGGAAGGCTCCTAGAATCAGAAATAAAATAGAGTTTGAGAAAACCATTAAGGATGATCTCTCAACATATAATGCTACCACCCCTAAAAAGCCAAGAATTATCCCTAGAACTTTAATTGTAGTAGCCTTTTCACCTAAAAATGGGATGGCTAAACAAAAAACGAATAAGGGTTGAGTATAAGTTAACATGGAACTTAAACCTGAAAACTCATATAATAAACCAATATGAGTAGAGGTTACGCCTACAGCGTTTATTAGGGCCAGTAAAACCAGTTTAATCCATGTCCCATGGTCTTTTGGAATGTTTCTTCTTTTCAATACTAAAACTGGTAAGAGAGCTATTGAAGCAAATAGAAAGCGTTGCATAACAAGATTTAGGGGACTGACAAATCTTAATCCAACTTTCATAACTGACCAATTTGAACTCCAAATGAGAACCATAAGTGCGAAAAGCACCCAACTCCGCCTTTTCATAAACTAACCTACCTGCTTTCGTGGGAAAGATTTAGGGACGAATCGATGTATAAAAAGTCTTCGCAATTAAAAGAAAATCCTAGTAGCGTTTATTATCTTAATCTTTCAATTAACTATAAGTTGGGGTAAATAGAAGATGTCTAGGATTAAACTTGGTTTAATAGTACCTCTTCGAACAAATCTAAGGGAGGAGCTGGAGAACGTCCACAAATATGGTTTTCCGACATGTCAAGTTGCATGCTGGAACATGAAACTCTATAACAGTGATGTTGCTCATCTGCTTAAAAAATTAGCCAGTGATCTCGGGATAGAGATAACAGCCATATGGGCGGGATTACCGGGCAGGTATGTGTGGAATTTTATTGATGGCCCAAGTACTATTGGATTAGTACCTCTAGAGACAAGAGAAATTCGTATAAAAGCTTTGAAGAAAGCTTCTAATTTCACTAGGGAAGCCGGCGTCGAGAATATAGTGACCCATGTTGGATTTATACCTGAAAATCCCAAGGATCCAATTTACATTTCTCTTATAGATGTTTTAAAGGATGTTGCTAAATTTTGCTCGGATAATGGTCAGTTTTTCTTGTTTGAGACGGGGCAGGAAACGCCTATAACTCTTCTTAGAACAATAGAGGATGTTGGTGCAGAAAATCTTGGAGTGAACTTTGATCCAGCGAACCTTTTAATGTATGGTAAAGCAAATCCGATTGATGCTTTAGATATACTTGGCACATATGTTCGTGGTGTTCATGCAAAAGATGGTGAATACCCAACCAATGGGAGGGAGCTAGGTAAAGAGAGGCCTCTAGGTGAGGGAAGAGTGAATTTTCCGAAGTTAATTTCTAAGCTTAAGAGTTTAGGTTATGAGGGGGCGATAACGATAGAGCGGGAAATAAGTGGACCTCAACAAATAGTAGACATACTAAGGGCTAAGAAAATTTTAGAGAGACTCCTCTAGATTCGCTAATAATAATGATCAATTAGCTCGTTAAATTTAGCTTGTTTAACTTACTTTGGGGGTTGTTAGATCAGATATGTCAACGCTATGATCATATATGCGATTTAGGAGTGATACGATTGTGACTAAGTCTTGCGCTTTCTCTATTGGTAAGGTATTAGCTGAGGACTCCGTCTTTCGACTTAATTCTTCAATAATTGGTCTCTTTTTTCTTACGGATTCTGCGATGGAGATGTTTCGCGACAGAAAGGCTGTAACAGCATCTTCATAGGTTTCATGTATAATTTTGTAAAAATCATAGAGTATCTTTAAGATTTCGTCAGTTAATTTTGAACCTTCAAATTTAATTGCATAATTAGCTATTTGCGTAGACTGATCAGCAACCGACTCTACTAGGCTTGCTGTTAGCCTATAATCTAGGCAGTCTATTGGATGTATGTTTAACTTCTCGCTTAAACTCGGATTCTGAATAATTGTTCTTAGGATTCTAACTAGCAGAAAATATAGTCTATCAACCTCATTATCTCTAGCAATAACGTTCTTCGCTAAATTAACATCTCTTTCTAGTAACGCTACGATGGAATCTCTGCACATACCTGAGGCAATTAAATGTTCGCGGCGTAAAATTTTCTCAGGCGGTAGAGCTGAAGGTTCAAGGAGGCATTGCATAACTATCCTACTGTAATCTTCTTCAATTATCTCTAGGCCTACAAGACGGGATGATGTTTGTTTAATAGTATCCCTTTGCTTCGGGGTAATTCTATCTTTCGCCTCAACACTGATTATATCGTAGCCTAATAGATAATTGCTGATAATTTCACGGCTGAGGTAAGGGCCGGGGCGAATAACTATGCTTTTTGGAGCTAATTCAACAT
>CAZWWD010000009.1:0-28528 GCA_964637155.1 uncultured Candidatus Bathyarchaeia archaeon | reverse complement strand
CTTAACAATTTAAACACAGAAACCTTTATGCATCCTTGATCCTTAAAAGAATTATCGTAGATTAAAATATGAATCGAATCAAAAGCTATATTAAATCTAAATTTTATTCCCCTTCTGGAAAAATAGTGAAGAAACCTAGCTGTTTTACTTTAACTACGTTATCCTCCACAGCATCTTACACCTACCCTCTCCTCCCCCGTAACCTTACTGGAAAAACGCATGAAGTCAAAAGGCAACTTAAAATCATTAAGGTAAATCAGCGTGGATTTTTGGCGGGCCCGGGGGGAATTGAACCCCCGACCCTCGGCTTAGGAGGCCGATGCCCTATCCTGGCTAGGCCACGGGCCCAGCTAATACAATTCATTTTTGCTTTGAAGAGTAAAATAAACTTTGCTTTGTTGAAAATTTTTGGTTTATGTCAGTTTGGTTTTTTGTAATGTCCCTTTTTCATCCATGTTTTGAACATTATGTTTATTTTTTCCGGGGGATATTTTAGTGACTGGCCTGGAGCGAGTATTATTCCTCCGTGTTTTCCGAGTTGGCAGCATTCCTCAACTTCTTTGATGATTTCTTTTGGGCTTCCTATGTCTAGGGTTCTGGCGCTTACTCCTCCCCAGAGGGTTATTTGATCACCGTATTTTTGGGTTATTCTCTGCCAGTCGTTGCATTCCCTCTGAATGTTCAGTATGTCAACTCCTATTTCAATTAGGTCTGGGATTATATCTTCGATCTTCCCATCGCTATGCTGGATAACTAAGACCCCATGCTTCTTAGCTGCCCAATACAGCTTAGCCTGATATGGTTTTATGATTTCCCTCCATGTTTCCGGCGACATTAGAAGGCGATCCTCCATCCCCCAATCATCCCCATACCAAATTGCGTCCACACCAGCCCTTCTAATGAGCATTTCAGTTAGGGCGATCTTAACCTCAGCTATGCGCTCTATAAGCCTTTTAAGGGCATCCTGATGACGGAAAGCCCATAGGAAAAACCTTGCCATACCAAGAAGCAGCCAAGCCCTCTCGAAGAGACCCCAACCGTTATCGCCTATAAGTATAGCATTTTCTCGGTCAGCCTTTGAGGCGGATTCAAGCGCCTTCTCAATTATCTTTGGTTCGTAGGGGGATGGCATTGGATAATCATCAACCATATCGGGGGATTCCAGCGGATGACAGGTTGGGAAGCTATCTGAACGCTGATCTTTAAGCTCCCAGCGTACACCCCAATCATCTAATCCGCTACTGCGTCTTTCAATTAAACCATGCTGGATGGGTATAGCTGAACCATCAAATAGGGGGCACGGGAGCCAATAAGGCTCCTTATGATTAACTGCGAGAAGAAAGTTTTCACGTGGACTAACCATCAGAGAAAACCTCCAAATTCCCACATATCATAAAAATGTGGTATGGAATTATAAAAATGTGTATGGAAACTTTAAAAGCGAATCTAATTTTTAGGAAAGAATAAATTTTCCCTTTAATTCTCATTATTTAGATTAAGGAAAGGTGCCGAATTGACTATCAGGGATAATTTCGGTAGACCCGTCGAGAACATTCGAATTTCAGTAACACAGAAATGTAATTTTAGATGCATATATTGTCATCGGGAGGGGCAGCCGCCTAATTTCACGGTTGAGATGTCGGCTGAAGAGATTGAGCGAATAGTTAGGGTTGCAGCTTCCCTAGGTGTTTGGGGGGTTAAATTAACTGGAGGCGAACCGCTTCTACGAAATGATATAATTGAGATAGTGCAGAGAATAAGCGGCATATCGGGAATAAGAGATGTTTCCATAACTACGAACGGTTTCTTTCTCGCTCAATATGCTGATCGGCTGAAAGAGGCGGGGCTCTCCAGAGTTAATGTTAGTTTAGACACGCTGAATCCGGAGAAATTTAAGGCGATCACCGGCGTAAGCGCTCATGAAAATGTTGTTGAAGGCATAATTAAAGCTGTCAAAGCAGGCTTAAACCCAGTTAAAGTGAACATGGTTCTTCTTAAGGGTATAAATGAGGATGAAGTGGAAGACATGATAAATTTTGCGAGAGAAAATAATCTTATACTTCAAATAATTGAGCTTGAGCGAGCGAACGAAGACGATTTTTATGCACGGTACCATGTGGATCTCAATCATATTGAGGAGAAACTTAGGGAGAGAGCAACAAAAATAGTTGTTAGACGAATGCACCATAGGAGAAAGTATATTCTTGATGGAGACGTTGAAGTGGAAATCGTTAGACCCATGCATAACAGCGAATTTTGCCTTCACTGCAACAGAATACGCCTAACATCCGATGGAAAGCTTAAACCATGCTTATTCAGAAACGACAATCTCGTGGATCTATTGGGTCCAATGAGAAATGGTGCGGGTGACGAACAGCTAAAAGAGCTCTTTATTAAAGCTGTAAAAGCGAGGAAACCCTTCTTCACCTAAGATTTTTTATCAGAGAACAGCCTAAAATTGTTTTATTGTGGATTCATATGGATAGGGTTAGGTTTGGCATAATTGGAACAGGCGTCGGAGCTAACTTCTGCGCTAATGGACTAAAGTTAATAGCTAATGAGGGAGTAGCTGAGCTCGTTGCCGTTACAAGTAGAAGAGAAGAAAGAGCCAAAGAGTTTGCATCAAAGTGGAATCTGAAATACTGGTACACTGACTACAGAAGAATGCTTCAAGAGGCACCTATAGATGCAGTTATAATAGATACGCCGCACTATCAGCATTATCCCATGACTATGGACGCTATAAACGCTAACAAACATGTTCTAGTAGACAAGCCTATGGCCATAAACCTTAGAGAAGCGGATGAAATGATTAATGAGGCAAAGAGAAAAAACGTGAAGCTAGGCGTTATTCTCCAGTCACGCTTTGACCCAACCATTAGAAAAGTTAAGGAGAACGCGGATAATGGAACATTTGGGCAGCTGATATTAGGCGAAGCGGTGGTTGAATGGTTTAGAAGTCGAGAGTATTATGATAGGAGCACGTGGAGGGGACGCTGGGCAACTGAGGGAGGGGGAGCCCTAATAAACCAGGCAATACATACAATTGATCTCCTAATTTGGATTATGGGTCAACCAAAGTATTTGTGGGCTCAGATGGGCACATTCACACATAACATAGAGGTTGAGGATCTAGCCGTAGCAACCATAAGGTTTAGAAATGGTGCTATAGGAGTAATCCAGGGGAGCACATCTATTTATCCGGGGTTGCCGACAAGGCTTGAGATTCATGGAACCCGGGGAACAGCCATAGTAGAGGGGGAAATGCTGAAGAGGTGGTCTGTCGTCGGCGAAAAGGAGATAATTTCAGAGAGCACTAAAAAAGAATTGGAAACTTGGGCTAGGCCTGAGCTCGCTCCAGCAACCAACCATGCTTCTCTAATAAAAGACTTCGCTAATGCAATCCTAGATGATAGAGAGCCGCTCGTTAATGGAGTTGAGGGTAGACGGGCGCTCGAGGTAATAATGGCCATTTATAAGTCAGCAAGAAATAATAGCGTTGTGGAATTCCCGTTATGATTATAAAATTAGAGGAGGATTTCATGAAGGGGAAAGTCATAATTTTGATGGGGTCGAAAAGCGACCTCGATTTTTCACAGAAAATAGCCAAACATCTGGATGATTTAGGTGTGGAATACGAGTTTAGAGTTGCATCAGCCCACAAAACTCCGGAAAAAGTTCTTGAAATACTGAGGGAATATGAAAACAGTAGAGTTGTTTACGTAACCGTCGCCGGTAGATCTAACGCGTTAAGCGCTTTTGTCGACGCAAACACCCTTAAACCAGTAATAGCGTGTCCACCATACTCCGATAAATTTGGTGGAGCAGACATATACTCCTCGCTTAGGGTTCCAAGCGGCATAGGCTCGGTTGTAACCATTGAGCCGGAGGGAGCTGCCATAGCCGCAGCTAAAATTTTAGCTTTGGAAGATCCGGACATTTTGGATAGGGTGCGTAAGCATCAAGCTTACAAGAAGAGAGAAGTGGAGGAGGCTGATAAAGAACTTAGAGGAATGAGGGGATGAGTGTTGGGTAGTGTAAAAGATTTGGAGGTAATTAAGGCGCCAACTAGGGATAGTATGGGCATCGGAAGATTTCACTTCTCAAATAGGTATTCAGTGTTTGATTGGGGGGAGATGCCTGATCACATAGATTTTAAGGGCGCCGCTCTATGCCTTATGGGCGCATACGCCTTTGAGAGACTTGAGGAAAAAGGCATAAGAACCCATTATAGGGGCTTGGTTGACAAGAATGGCAGAGTTATCAGATTTGATGAGTTAAGCGAGCCGACAAATATTATGGAGTTTAATCTCGTCAACGTTTATAAACCAAAGGCCTACAGAGATGAGAGGGGGCTTAGATACGATTACAGCGTTTTTACGCCAAATTTAAGGAACTATCTTATTCCCCTAGAAATAATATATCGAAACGGCTTACCTGAAGGTTCGTCCGTATACAAAAGACTTAAACAAGGCTTAATTACGCTTAGAGATTTAGGCTTAGACCACTACCCTAAGCCTGGAGAGAAGCTTTCTAAACCTATATTTGATGTGAGCACAAAGCTTGAGGAGAAAGATAGGTACATTACGTGGGAGGAAGCTAAGCGCATAGCCGGTTTAACCGATGCTGAGCTGGATGAAATTAAGGCGACTCTTCTGAAGGTTGATGAAACAATAACTGAGATAGCCTCAGGCGCCGATTTAGAAAATGAGGATGGAAAGATCGAGCTAGCATTCGATGATGAAAGAAAACTCATGATAGCAGATGTGGTTGGTACACTGGATGAATGCAGGTTCACATATAACGGCATGCACGTCAGTAAGGAGATTGCAAGGCAATTTTATAGAAGAACGAAATGGTATAAAGATGTTGAGAGAGCAAAAGAAATGGCTGAAAAAGCTGGCGTAAGAGACTGGAGAAAACTATGCGCGACGCATCCGCCTAAGCTTGATCCGCAGCTGAAGGAGATTATAAGTGAAATGTATATGGCTGCGGCCAACGACCTAACGAAACGTAAGTTCTTCGATGTACCTAAGCTTTCTGAGGTTGTAAAGAAGTATCGGGAATATGAGAAAACAAAACTTGGACAAAAATAAAAAGGGATTGGTTTTTGGCTATAATTTATCAGTCTTCAGCTTTAGGCTCCAGTCATTCCGAACATTGGCTCTATGGTTTTCTCTTCAGATGACGGTTCAGATGATATTGTCATCTCTTCAACAGACGTCTCGGCTTCAACGGATGGCTCAGAAATGGGAGTCTCTGATGGCTGCGGCGTTACGGTTTCCTCAGTATACTCGGTTACTTCAGCTTCAGCGGGAGCCGGTTTAGACGTAGCTTTCTCTAGAGCATTTTTTATTTCTTCAATCTCGTATTTCACCGATTCTATACCTAGAGAAAGAGCTTTACTCTGCTTTTCATATGTTTCATCGTCTATTTCGTTAGTTGCATGTAGCATTTCAACGTTGGCTAGGAATATCTCTAGGATCCCGATCTGCTTTTCCAAGTCCTCCATCCTACTTTTCATCTTAGAGATTATCGTTTCAAGATATTTCTCTACATCTGCTAGGGTTTCGTCCACTTCCCTACTCAAATGCTCATAGGTTGCTTGCGAGATCCTTTGAGATGAAAATAGGTCATCTAACGCCTGCTTTTTCTTTTTCAGTAGATCCAGCTCTTTAGAGGCTAGCTCAAGAGTATACTTCCATAAACTCAACATGGACACCAGAAAAACCTCCAAGAAATGAATAGATAATTTTTATCATCATGCATAGATACATTTACATATTATATTGCTATAGGCTTGCGCATCATAAGATAGGAGAATAGGGAATCTGGCAAATGCATGTGGGGAAATAAACGTTAAAAGACGAAAGACAACTAATGTTACTTGCAAATGACAAAAACCATGGTAGATTAAATCCGAATAATCCCAAATAAATATTTATAAATTATTATTACAACAATAACAGGATAGGAGGAAATTTAATGGGAAAAAGCGTTCCAGCCGTCAAAGTCGTGGATCTTTATAAAGACTATTACTTGAAGGGGGAGGTTGTCCACGCTTTACGTGGAATAAGTCTTGAGGTTCCACGCGGTGAGTATTTGTCTGTTATGGGGCCGTCTGGCTCCGGTAAAACAACCCTATTCAACATGATAGGGGGCATAGACAGGCCCACACGCGGAAGAGTATATATTGATGGCGTTGACATCGCGAAGCTAGACGCTTATGAGCTGGCTTGGCTTAGATGCCGCAAGATCGGATACATATTCCAGACCTTCAACCTAATACCAGTCCTAACAGCTAAAGAGAACGTTGCTCTACCCATGATATTTCTCGGGGTACCTAAGGAGGAAAGAGAGAAAAAAGCCGTTGAGCTATTAAAAACCGTCGGATTGGGTGATAGAATTGATCACAGACCCACAGAGCTTTCGGGTGGTCAGCAGCAGCGTGTGGCCATAGCCAGAGCCCTGGCGAATGATCCGGCGCTTATCCTAGCTGACGAGCCAACCGGAAACCTAGACCTTAACACTGGTTTCGCAATAGTTCAGCTGCTTTATCGTATGAAGGCTGAACGCGGCACAACAATTATCTGTGCCACCCACGACCTTAAGATGATCGACATAAGTGACAGAGTTGTGTTCATAAGGGATGGAGCTATTGAGAACATCGAGAGAAGAAGAGGATTAGTTTTAACGGCTGAAGAATATTATGCTGAATAAAAAATTTTTAGGAGGATAAGTGTTTTGTCGGAAGAAAAAATTCAGTGCCCATGTGGTAGAATAATAGACAATCCGGATGAATATAAGATACTTTATTTGAAGCATGAGCTAAGAGAAATCGATATTCTCTGCCCAAACGATTCATGCTACCTTAGGGAGCTGGGTTACATAAAATTTGATATAAAAGATGGAAAAGCCGTTTTTAAGGAGGCATCTTTCTATCCGCCCTTCGTAACGTGGAATGCTGGTCGACTTGGATTCGAGAAAGCTGAGAAAATTTTGAAGGAACATTTGAAGGCTATTGCTAAAAAAGTTGATTGGGAGAGACTTAGCGAAACAAGCTCAAGCTAGACTCTTCCTGAGATACTCGTAAGCCCAGCCTATATCTAGCTCTTCAAGCTTGGCTCTCGTTGGAACTCCGTTTTTGTCCCAGCCCATCATCTCATAGTAGAGTTCTATAGCGCTTTTTAGGGTTTCAGCGTTGATTGAAGTGTCTGATAGGGGACCATTCCTTTTCGGTTTGAAAAATCTCTCCGGAAGCCAATCATCATTTTTGGTGAACCCCTCCCTTAAATTAAAGATTCTAGCCATGGTTATGATCCGCTCAGCCGTTTTCATTAGCTCCCACGTCGAGGTATTCCAGCCTGTAACCGCCCTAACGATCTCGGTTTTCTGATTGAAGTTCCAGGGAAGGAAATCGCAGATTAGAAGTGAGTTATCTAAAACCCTCCAGTCAACAAAGTATATGAAAGCTCTAACTTTTCTTGGGCCGAGATCTTCTAGGGGTATGGGTTCTAGGACACCTAGGCTTGAAAGCGAATCCAGCATTGGTCCAGCGCTGACTAATCCGGTGTCATGCATGTTGTGCATGTGATCAGCGCCGGTGGGTGAAACCGCGTAACCGAGGCCTAGAGCTCTCTTAAGTCGGGGTTCATGCATTGGTATCTCTAAACCTTTAACGTGCATAGCATATTTGTCGGATCCCTTGCCTATTATTTCGGAAGCCCTCTTCACTCCCTCAGCCAATATGTCGCCTAAGCCTTCCCGACGAGCTATTTTCTCAACCATTTTGACCATTGCATCAGCGTTCCCAAATTTAAGTTCGAGGCCGCCGGTATCTTTACTTGTCAATATCCCATTTTCATAGCATTCCATTGCAAAGGCTATGGTGACGCCGGTAGAAATAACATCTAATGAGCATCTGTTGCATATTTCATTTGCTTTTGCAACAGCCTCTAGGTCATCTATTCCGCAGTTGGAGCCTAAAGCCGCTAAAGCCTCATATTCAGGTCCACCGTAAATTGGATCAACATTCCACGGCTCGCCGACCTTAACTACCTTTTTACATCTGATTGGGCATGCGTAGCATCCATCCATGCCGACGCTTATCGTCTTCTTTATTGTTCTGGCGTCAAGCTTTTCTGGGTTAGAGAATAATCCGTCTCTGAAGTTTCGAATTGGGAGGTTGCCTGAAGCTGCTAACGCATCCATGCTTGCTCCGGTTCCATAATTATGAAGTCTATTCGGAAAGCTCAGGCGACTTATATTCTGATTTAGCCATCTGGTTAGCTCCCTCAATTTATCTGGATCATAAACTTTAACTCTTTCTCCCTTCCCTCTAACGGCGATGGCCTTAAGATTTTTTGATCCCATTACAGCGCCCATCCCGGTTCTTCCAGCTGCATCATGGAGATCAACTATTACGCAGGCAAACCGAACAAGTCTTTCGCCGCCGGGACCTATAGATGCGACTCGAATGAGGTTGTCGCCCAGCTCCTCGCGGATAGTCTTTTGAACTTCACCAGTCTCTTTACCCCACAGATGTTTGGCGCTTCTAATTTCAGCATCTCCATCGTGAACCCAAAGATAGACTGGGTTTTCCGCTTTACCCTCAATTATTATGGCGTCGAAGCCTGCCCGTTTGAGCTCGGCGCCCCAAGCTCCGCCGACCTCCGACTCGCCGAAACCTCCCGTTAGGGGGGATTTGCCGCCGACACTGTTTCTCCCGCATCCCGGTATAGGCGCGCCGGTTAGAGGTCCAGCTGCAAAAATAAGCTTGTTTTCCGGACCAAGCGGATCAACGCCCGGATCAACCTCTCTGAGTAAATAGTATGCAACGAAGCCTTCGCCGCCTAAATATTTGCGGTAAAATTTTTCGTCCGGTTTCTCGATGGTTATACGCTCATTAGATAGGTCAACCCTTAATATTTTGCCTTTATATCCCAAGGGCATAATTTGATCCTCCATTAAATGATGAAATGGGCTAACGCTTATTTCAACTAAATAAACGAAATTTGAAATAAAATTTGATAAACAGTCTAGAGTAGTGATTTTATTCTGATACTCTCACATATACTTCGGCTCTCGTCTCGTATCGGTCTATACGTCCATCTCTAAGATATATTATTCTGTCGCTGACATCGATCATCTTAAGGTCGTGGGTGGCCGCGATTATGGTTACGCCTTTCTCTTTGTTCATTTCTCTTAGAAGGGTTATTATTTCGAGGCCGGTTTGCAGGTCTAGGTTTCCGGTTGGCTCGTCAGCTAGGATAAGCGCCGGATCATTCGCCAGGGCTCTGGCTATGGCCACACGCTGCTGCTGACCACCCGAAAGCTCTGTGGGTCTGTGATCAATTCTATCACCCAATCCGACGGTTTTTAATAGCTCAACGGCTTTTTTCTCTCTTTCCTCCTTAGGTACCCCGAGAAATATCATGGGTAGAGCAACGTTCTCTTTAGCTGTTAGGACTGGTATTAGGTTGAAGGTCTGGAATATGTATCCGATCTTGCGGCATCTAAGCCAAGCCAGCTCATAAGCGTCTAGCTTCGCGATGTCAACGCCATCAATATATACTCTTCCGCGTGTGGGCCTGTCTATGCCCCCTATCATGTTGAATAGGGTTGTTTTACCGGAGCCAGACGGCCCCATAACAGACAAATACTCACCGCGCTTAACTTTCAGGTTAACTCCATCTAGAGCCTTAACGGTCACTGGACCCATCTGATAATATTTAGCTAGGTCCTCTGTTTCAACAACATATTCAAAGCTGATAGGCCATTCCTCCCAAATCTAAATGTTAATATTATTAACACAAACATTCTTATAAAATTAATTCTGTAAAGCATAGATTAATTTTGGGGGAATCTCAACTCTTAATAACGTTTTAGAAAATATTATTTTATGATGGTTCCCCGTGGGGTTAATGGAGGCTACATGATTGAGACGGGTTAAAGTCGGCGTTATAGGTTCAGGCGGAATATTTCAGGGCGCTCATCTACCAGCTTATCCGAATATAGCTGAAGCCCAGTTGGCGGCTATATGTGACATCTCAGAGGAAGCATTAAAAGCGGCTAAAAGAAAAGTCGAAGAAACCTATCAAGCGCGGATACAAGAGGCTGAGAAGGAAGGTGACGGCGAGACAGCTGAGAGATTGAAGGATGACATCAAAGAATTAAAGGAGTATCTGAGCTTTTCAGAAATGCTTTCTAGAGAGGAGCTGGATCTAGTTGACATATGTACTCCAACGAAATTTCATAGTTCAATAGCCATTGAAGCCCTAAGAAGCGATGTGAATGTTATGTGCGAGAAACCTATGGCAAGAACATATATTGAATGCTTAGAGGTTGTTGAAGCCGTTGAAGATTCCAAAAAATTTTATCAGCATAATGAAAATTGGCTTTATAATCCTATCTGGTATAATGCTAAAAAAATAATTGAAAGCGGAGCTATAGGCGAGCTTCAGCTAATATTCTTGGCTGCAGCTCACGGCGGACCTGAATGGGCGTCGTGGTTTTGGGATTTGGATGTGGCGGGCGGAGGCGCCCTCCTAGATAATGGTGTGCACGCAATTACATGCTCATGGTTTCTATGTGGATTCGATAAGAAACCTGTAGTTGTGAAGGCTGCTGAACCTTATGGGATAAGTATAAGAATGAAAACTAGGTTTATTCAGGGAATGTTTAGGCCCTTCGAAGTTGAGGATGACGCTCATGTTTTAATACGTTTTGAAGATGGGGATGGGAGATGGATAACAGCTCATGTTGAGGGTTCTTGGGCGCATAGGGATTCGATGGAAACAGCTATGATTGGAACGAATGGCGAGATTAGGCCGGAAAATAGGGACGAGCAAACATATTTAGTTGTAAGTGATGCTAAGGGCGGTAAAAGAGAATTTAATCTTGGCGTAGTTAAATGGACTCGGGGGTTCGCGGGGGAGATAAGGAATATGTGCAATTGCATATTAAATAACGTTCGTCCAATATGCGATGAAAGAATAGGCGCTGAGACAACAGCAATCGTTCAGGCAGCATACTTATCGCAGAAAAGAGGGAAAAAGCCGGTAACCCTCGATGAATTCAAGAAGTACGCCCTAGAAATAAGAGATAGAGAAGGCGACAGAGCCCCCGACGTTCTATTAAAGGATTTACTTCAAGGAGTAGTAAAAAATGATTTTTATTAGCTTTTCT
The DNA here is from genome assembly GCA_964637155.1 of uncultured Candidatus Bathyarchaeia archaeon. Classification (GTDB taxonomy): domain Archaea; phylum Thermoproteota; class Bathyarchaeia; order Bathyarchaeales; family DTEX01; genus DTEX01. The sequence goes on along the minus strand of CAZWWD010000009.1, from coordinate 17,341 downwards.
GCATCTTAGTCTCATCTAATCCTCATGAATTCTAATTTAGGGAGAAAATTGAAGTGAAAAACCTGTAAGAAGCGGGTTATGCTTTATCTCTGAGTAGATATTTTGTGATCCTCTCCTGATATAACGCGTCTTTAAGGAGAACGCTAGTTTTTATCCATTCCTCAATGGGAATAGAGAATTTTGAACTTACGTACGTCAAGGCTTCCCTAAGCGTATTGAACTTCTCGCATCCACGTTTGAAGGCTTCACGAACGCATTCTCTATTAATCCAGACCCCCAGGGGCATAATGAAGCTCGGATGAATCTCCCTCATAGCCACCACGCCAGCTTGCCTACCCTCCCTCGAAAGAAATTCCGCTACTGCAAGTCTAACGGCATAGTAGCATCCGCCTAGAGAAGCATAAGTTGTTCTCCCCCAGTAGCCTTCCCAATCGCTTCCCATAGCTATGCTTTCACCCCGCGGATTCCATAGGGTTCCAGGATACCAGGCTTCTATCCACTCATACTTCCACTTTGATGGCGTCAACAGAACAACAAATCTGTTTCCCATATAATTGAAGCTATAAACGCGGTATTCGCTGATTTCAGGTTTATCCTTAACTTCATCTTCTATTAGTCTTCTCGAAATGGTTGAGTCCACAGCCGTTATGCTCCATCTTGTGGGCACCATTCTCCGCTGCCTTTTAATTCCGAAGGCGCCAATACTGAAGGCTCTTTGAATCTTAGACACTGGAATCCCATTTACGTATAGGTCTAGTATTGCCTCCTCAGCCCTTAAATCGGTATCTCCATATGCCTTCTCGATTCTATGGTCTATCTTAGCGTTTTCAACCTCAATTTTCAGCAGCGGGGCTGAGGGACCCATCGGCTGAACCTGATCGTCAAAGAAGAAGCGGGTTGAAGGTTTCTTCTTGAAAATAACTTCGGTGTCAACGGATTCTTTTGCGAGGGCTATTTCGAGAGTTCTATTAAGGAAATATTCATTGTCATAGGGTTTCTTTACATTAACTCTGAATTTACCTCGAATCAGACCGGTTCTGAAGTTAATTATTTCATCCACCGTTTTTCCAATCCACTTTTCCGGCATATCAAATAGGGATGTATCACCTAAAACCGGTGGAACAAGGGGACCTGCGTTAACAAAAGGATATCCTATTCTACCGACAAATATGCTGGGTGGCGAAGAACCGAAAATCCTGTCAGCACTAACTAAGTTTCTGATCTTTAGTAGAGAGTAGAGTCTCGCCATTGCCGGGCATCTGGTTTTCCCACATAGCATTCGGCTACCTCTACAAAGGAGACAGAGGCTTCCCGCTTTGATGTGAATTTTTAGGTTTGATGTTTGGGGGTTTAGGTCCCCAGCGATTTTCTCGTCGCTTATAACATGTTCTAGCCATGGAATTTTCCGTTGAACCTTTCTTAGGATTTTTCTGCGCAGTATCTTCAATATCAGTCAGCCTTTAACATGAAAAGCTATGCCATAATTCTGTAAACAATAGTACGAAAAGCAAATTATCAGTATAAAAAAATTTCGGGTAGAGTAAAGAGCTTATGGATGTTACTCTATTTTTATCGGTTCACCCTTAGGTTTCTCTTCCTTCTTTTTTGGAAGTGTAACTTCTAGCACACCATTCTTATAGGTTGATTTAGCCTGTTTGGGATCAACCTTCTCCGGTAGCTCAACTTCCTTGTAGTATTTTCGCTGCGGCGTATCGACACTTATCGTTAAGCTAGTCTCCGTACCATGGAGCTTTATATCCTTCTTTTCGACACCTGGCAACTCAGCAATAACTTTTATTTCGCCATTGGTATTGATTATGTCAACGAGCGGTTCACGCTCCTCTCTAATGGATATTGAGGGTCTTCCAAACCTTCGGCCTACACTGGGTTTTATGTTGCCAAACTCTCTTATCTCCGGTTTTCCATCGGGGCCTATTGTGATGCTATATCCATATACGAAGGGCCCCCATTCATGCACTTTAGTGCCGTCTGGGAGAACCTTCTCCCGCACTAGGTCTTTGGGAACCCTTTTGGAGAAATCTTCAAATTCCCTCTCGAACATTCGCTCCATTTCCCTGAACATTTCCTCTATTTCATCGAAGAAGCTTGAGAAGGGGCTTCTGCGCCTCCTGAACCATCTATCCCAGAACTCGTCGAACTCAGGCATTTAACATCACCATGATAATTATTGGCGGGCGCATCTTAAAAACTTATTGCGTGAAAATCGCGTGAAATTTTGTGCGGAACCTGTAGAATTCTTTTTAAGTAGATTTATTGTGAAAATCAATTTTCTTACATCTTTTATTTGGAAATTGAATTCCTCCTTGTATGGGCATAAATCATCTAACATGATTTTGCATTCGCTCCAGTCATAGATTAGCGGATATAGGCGGCAACCATAAGGCCTATACTTATATATTTTGCATCTATTTCCTTCAAGGAAAAAGCATTTTCCATTTACGTTTTTAAGTCTCCAGCCATACTCCGCTTTTTCAGCAAAAGACTTCACTTTGTAGCCTAGCTTAACTATTCTATTCACGTCTATACTTGTCAACAGCATTCTTGTTTCATGGCAACACAGCGCACAACCATGTTTCAGGCAGATTATTCCCTTCTCTATTGAACTTGTCATCATGGATCGCCGATTTACGTATTTAGTGTAATTGCACAAACAATTTTTATCGAATATAATTTATATTTAAAGGTTTGATAGCTAGTTTATGATGATAAATGGATATCCCTCAGAAGCCTTTTGGGGCTTTAATTAGGGCTCGAACAATCGCTGAGGCTTGGGAGAAAGCCATTTTAGCTTGCTGGGGTGAAGGGATCGAAGTTCCAACGGAGTACGGCGAAAAATCTAAGGAAATTTTAGGATTGCTTATAGTGGTTGAAGAACCGTTTGGCGAGCCTAGGGTTCACAGAGGCGACCTGCACACCGCTGTAAGAGGTTCATTAAAAGAGTACATTGAGGAGGTTTTGGAGGGAACTCTTGACTGGGCTGTTAGAGAAGGCAAAATACACTACACTTATCATGAAAGATTATTCAGTTATCCGCCTAAAGAAATAGATCAAGTTAACTACATAATTGAGAAGCTTAGTAAAGTTAGGTTCTCTAGAAGGGCGCAGGCGATAACATGGATCCCGGAAAAGGATATGTGGGTTGAGTCGCCGCCGTGCCTTCAGAGAGTTTGGTGCACTGTTAGGGAGAATAAACTAGTCATGCACACCTCTTGGAGAAGCAGAGACATATTTAGAGCTATGCACATGAATATGCTAGCCATGACTGAACTTCAAAGAAAAATCGCTAATAAGCTTGGTGTTGAGGTTGGATCTTACCTAGACTTCTCTAACAGCGCTCACATATATGAAAGGAGCTATAATGATGTAGAGCGCTTCATAAATGTTCTAAGAAAGAAAAAGGCTGAATCACACCAGTAGCCTATTTACTTTCATCATTCACCCAGCACATACACCTGGACCCTGCGGGTTTGCGGCCCATCCATTTCAATAAAGAGGATCGACTGCCATGTACCAAGCAATATTCTTCCGTTTTCAAGAGGCAACGTAACACTAGGTTTGATTAGGCAATTTAGTATGTGGGCATGAGCATTCTGTTCGCTTGGTATCCAACCATATTTTGCATTGTGGCGGTAATCACCTTTTATCGGTACAAGCCTTTTCATCGTAGCGAGGATATCTTCCCATAAATCTGGGTCATGCTCATTCACTGTGATAGCTGCTGTTGTATGGGGAACCCATATGCTGGTCAACCCATTTTTTATTTCACTATGGCTGACTACTTCATTAACTTTATTTGTTATGTCTAAAATCTCCATTTTCTTTCTACTCTGAATAGAAAATTCTGATGAGTGAAACTTCAAGCTGATCACTACCCCCGAAATTAAAAGAATAATTCATGAATCAAGTTATAAATTTATGGTTACGCCTTTTATTATTAAATCTTTTCTCGGAAAAACATAATTGAGAGAATTAGAGAACCAACGTTACTTTCTGATTTTTACGCCTAAATCTAGAAGATCGTTAACTCCTCTTCCACTTATGAATACTGGCGTTTTAATCTTGGAGGCTTCAATGAGAAGGCGATAGCCGAGGTGGGCTTCTATCTCCTCAAATTTGAGTTTGGCGAGCATGTAGCTTAGCATTGATTCGGCGCCTTGATTTAAGTTTAAGCCGTGAGGAGTTATTCCATCATAGCATCTGCCAGTTCCTTCGTCATAAACTTTTAGTCCAGCGGAATTTTTGCCAAAGAACCATTTCATGGCTACTTTAGCTATTTCCAGATACTTTATTTCATTTGTGATTTTGAAGGCGTCAAGAGCTGCTTCAGCCATGCTTCCAGCTTCCACAGGCTGCTGATCGTATAGGGCTTTGATTCCTCCACGCATGTACCATCCCCGGTTACCTATAGGCCAGAATATTCCGTTCACTAAAGTGGCTTTGCATAGAAAGTTAAAGGATTCCTCGGCTACCTTAAGGAAGCTTCTCTCTTGGGTCACATCATATGCTAGAAATAGGGCTTGGGGGAGCCTAGCGTTCTCGTAGGTCATTAGGTCTTCAAACCATTTCCATGAGCCATCAGAAGCCTTTTCATATGCATCTGTTATTTTCTGAGCTAATTTCCCTACCATATTTACGGTTTCTTTGTTATTTGCTCTAGAGTGATATTCGTGAAGCGCTATTATGGTGAAAGCTATTCCTCTAAGCGCCTTGAGCCTATCGGCGATCTTAAGCGAGTTATCTAATAGCTCCTTAGCTAGTAATCTAAGGTCCTCTGGCATGCGAGAGGAGAATAGGGACGCGCAGCCCCATAGAGATCTTCCATAGGTGTCTTCGCTGAGATCCCATTTACGAATTCTATCATAGCTCAACTTATTGTAGAAGAAACCGTCTTCCCTATGCATGTAATATAGGAAGCTTAGGTATACTTTGGCCAGGCGCACAGAGGACTCTAGACCATATAGGTTGTAGTGTTTGGAGACAACGACAAGTGCCCTAGCGTTATCATCTGTGGAGTACCCTAGTTTTCGGTCTGGAACAGAATATTTGGCATGCTGGAAAAGTCCGGTGTCATCAGTAAATTCTCTGAGATTCCTGAGCATAGGCTGGGATGACATATGTTTTCTCCCTCCTCAGAGAAGCCTCCATAAATATTCTTAGAAGAACCTCTGCTACATTCTCCCATTTAAATCTTAAGCCGTATCTTAAGGCTTTTGCCTCTATTTCAGCCCGGAGATCCGGGTCTCCAGCAAGCTTTATGACTGCGTCAGCCACTGAATCTGGATCTTTAAACTTACATAGTAATCCACGTCCATTTGACAGCAGGTCTTTAGCATGCACAAACGGCGTTGAAACTATAGCTTTGCCATAGCTTAATGCATGTGCCAGGAAACCGCTGGAAACCTGCATTTCATTTGTATATGGCAAAACTATTACGTCGCTGGCCACTATGTATCTGACGTAATTTTCTTTTTCTGGAAAGGCATTTATGAATAGAACTTGGTCTTTAACTTTTAGATCCTCGGCGAGATTTACAAGTCTTTCATAATATGAGTCACCGTGAGTTTGCTTTTGTTTTGGATGAACTGTTCCTACAATTAAGTACAGAATATTGCTTACATATCTTTTGATTTTTGGCAGCGCCATGATGGCATATTCTATTCCCTTGTTGGAACTTAAGAACCCTATGGTTGACATAACGAATCGATTGGATATACCTAATTTAGCTTTGATGTAGTCTTTTCCTTCTGTTTGGATAAAGCGTACGCCATGAGGAACTATGCGTACATCGCATCCATCAATGTCGTAGCATTCATGTAGCACTCTAAGCGAACCGCGGCTCATCACTGTAGTTACGTTGCTGAGCTCTAGAATACGTTGTGTAACTTCATCCATGAAATCATCAAGTGGAGGAATAACCGTATGCAATGTTGTCACTAGGGGGGCGTCAACTTTCTCCATGAAGCGTAATAGGTGGCATCCCCATCTGCCTCCGAAGATGCCATATTCATGCTGTACAAGAACTACGTCCGCATCCTCGGAATTTACGTATTCAGCGGCTTCTATATAATCTCGCTCACTATCTCTTTTTATCACGTAGCTAACGTTACTTGGGTATGTTAGGTGTTCTACGCCTTGATCCACGGCGATAACATTGACTTTAACACCTATATTTTCCAGTGCCTTAACGAGGTCGCTAGCATACTCTGCTATACCACATTTAGCGGGAACATATGTGCTGATGACATGCACTCTCATGAACGTCACCTCCCCCGGCAGGAAGATGCTGAGCACAGCCTTCGATTTTCTATTCTGCTGGCCTACAGTATCATCCAGCCAAACAATATATGCGAGAATATTCATGCATAATATGTTACTTATTTTGATAATAGCTCATCTTACTTTTAAGTTTATCCCCGATGTTCTCGCTTCACAATTTAAACTTTTCTTATACCTGGTAGTTGAGAATTTATGCGGAAAATAGAAAAAACGTTACATTTATATGTTTCTCTCAAAATAAAATCTCCCTAAATTATAAAGGGGGTTTATTTCATGAATGTTATAGTGACCGGTGGATGTGGCTTTATTGGAAGTAATCTTGTTGAAAGACTTCTTGAGGAGGGGCACAGAGTAACGGTTTTCGATAATCTGAGCACAGGTAACTTAAAAAACATTGAGGGGTTGGATGTAAAATTTTTTAATGAGCCTTATGAGAAAATTCCCTTTCTAGTACGTGATATTGACGTAATATTTCATTTGGGGATACCTTCCTCATCTCCAATGTATAAGAGAGAGCCCCATCTCGTCGGCAAAGCGATTAATGAAGCCATAACAATACTTGAGTATGCCAGAAAAAATAAGTGTAAGGTTGTATATGCGAGTACAAGCAGCCTGTATAATGGCAATCCAACCCCCTATAAGGAGGATATGCCAATATACGTAACGGACTACTATACTGAATGCAGATATGCAATTGAGAGACTGGCAAAATTATATAACTCGCTTTTTAACGTTAAATCAGTTGGCTTAAGATTGTTCAGCGTTTATGGGCCTAAGGAGAAGTATAAAGGCGAATACGCCAATATTGTTTCACAGTTTCTTTGGTTAATGGAAAGGGATGAGCCTCCAATAATATTTGGGGATGGAAGCCAAACACGCGACTTCATATATGTTAAGGATGTGGTTGAAGCGTTTATGCTCGCGGCTGAAAAAGAATTTAACTATGAAATCTTCAATGTTGGAACAGGCGTAGCCTATAGCTTTAATGAGGTGGTAGATTTAATCAATAAATTGCTAGGTAAGAACATAAAGCCAATTTACAAGCCGAATCCCATCAAAAACTACGTCTATCATACGCTGGCGGATACAACCAAAGCTGAAAGAATTCTAGGGTTCAAAGCTAAGGTAAGCCTTGAAGAGGGAATTAAAAATCTTATTTCAATGTCAGAGCAGTAAATCCATCAAATTTTTATCATCTTTAATTGATGGAGTCTGAAAACCGCCATATTTTCGGGGAAAAACATATAATAGAGATTCATTTCTAACTGAAAAATGGAAAATATTATTGTTAAATAAGAGATTTGAATTTACATCTATTATACTCGCTTAAACTTTACCTTTAGGCAATACGGAAATATGGTGGGTGCTAGCTAAAATGCCCAAAAATGACAAAAGTAGGGAAATACAGCTGAGAATCCCTAGGTTAGTTATGAATCTAATCATGGTTTTCATTTTCTGGGTTTTGAACGCATTTGTCCCCCCAACTTTGGAGGGAATTCAGCTTCCGGGAATACATTATCCAGCCAGCCAAGTTTTTTGGTTTATAACGCTTTTAATAATGATAATGTTCTTAGCGAGGGCTCTTTCAGACGCCTTGGCTTTGGGAGATATTCTGACGGACATGGTTATTAAGGGGATAGGAATAAAAGAGGAGCTTTCACCTAAAAGAGCTCTAAGAGATGTGATCTATATAATAGTTATAGTTCTTGTGGCCGCGGCCACATCACCCTTCATAAAAAGTGTGGAGAGCTCAATAAGCATGATTTCAACAGCCATAACGTATATCGCCTTAGCCCTAATAATAGTTTTGATTTATGATATTGGCAGAATAATTTACAATTTGATCGAGGAGAAAGCTGAGGTATTAGCAGAGAAGCTATCCAAAATTACAAGTGAAAAAGAAAGAGTGGAGAAGAAATGACGGAAGCGACAATAATACTATTCTTGGTATATTTGCTAACAATCCTGTTGGCGGCAACTGAAGCCATTCCGCTATCAATGAGCGCTTTGATAGGCGCATTGTTAATCGCCTGGTTTGGAGTTCAATATAAAGTTTTCACCTATGAAGAGGCCCTACAGTTTGTTGATATGCGCATAATCGGCTTAATAGTCGGCACTATGATAGTGGTGGAGGTTGCAAGAAAAAGCGACGTATTTCATTTTATAGCCTTATATGCTGTGAAGCTTGCAGGCGGGAACCCAGCTAGGCTCTTTGTTGCTATATGTGTAGCCTCAGCCGCAGCCTCGCTCTTTCTAAGCGATTCAACAGCTATGTTATTGATGGCTGCGGCGGTGATCACCATTTCAAAGCTTCTTGAATATGATCCTCTCCCGTATTTTCTGTCATCGGTGATAATGATTAATTTGGGTGGAACGAGCACGCTTATCGGCTCTGTGAGCAACATGATAATTGGAGTTAAGGCTGGGATGAGCTTCACAGAATTTATAAACTATCTTACTCCATGCGAGATCGCTCTCTGGATATTAATGATAACGGTTCTTTACAAAATTTTTAAGCCGAAGCTTGGAGTTAAAAGAGAGTTACCTGAGTATGATCCTTGGAGGGCTGTTAGGAACAGAAGAATTTTTATTAGATCATCTCTCATACTATGTTTGATGATAGCTCTCTTCCTCGCACTGGACCAATTGAACATCAGTCCAGAAGCAGTAGCTCTTGGATGCGCAATAATTGCTTTGCTTTTAACAGGAATAGACCCAGCTGAAATATTTAGAGAGCTAGATTGGGAAACAATATTTTTTGTAACTGGATTCCTATTTATTGTAAATGGCTTAGAGAAAACGGGTTTTCTCGCGGACATTTCAAGAGCAATCATGAGCTTCGCTGGTAATAGCTGCCTATCCACCACAATGTTAACTTTATGGTTCAGCGGTTTAGCCAGCACCATAGTGAGCAACATCGCGGTTGCACTCACCTTTGCACCCATCATAGAGGGAATTTCAGATGTTAATCATGATGCTATATGGTCAGCTCTCGTTTTAGGAACAAACCTTGGCGGAGCAACCATACCTTTCAGCAGCACCGCATGTGTTATGGCTATAGGCGCTCTTAAACGTGAGGGTATCCCACTAAGTTTCACCGAGTTCACTAGAATAGGGGTTATAACGACTCTTGTTCAAATGGTTTTTGCAAGCCTATATCTCATTGTAAGATTTAATTTGGTGACGTGAAATTGGGGAAAATCAAGGAGATAGAGAAAAAATTAGAAAGAGTGAAGAAGTTCCTTAAGCTTAGAGAGAAAAGAGAGGAGGAGTATGAGAGAACAAAGGAGGAATTTAGAAAAGCGTTGGGTAAACCTTCAATTCACTTTGAAATAGAAATCCCTAAGGGATACGAAGATATGACTGACGAGTTTCTGCAGCTTGAGGGAGATGAAAAATTCAAGGGGAAGATAGAGAATCTGGTTAAGAGACAACTTAGACATGAAAGGAGAGAGAAAAATAAAGCCTCCCCTAAAAAGTGAAGTCGCCATGACTTTCTATGAAATCTCTAAGAATCAGCTTAGGTCAGCTATTGACCTGCGCAGAAGACGTGCTTGACCACTCTAATAAATGTATTTTTCAATCTAAATTTTCCGATGAGATTTTTAATTGAAAGCATTGTTAAAGAAAAAATATTCTTCACTTTACTGCAGGAGATTTCCATCGTTTCCACATTAGACTCATCTTATTCAGAACATGGTTAACTTTAAATATTTCGTTATCCTTTCTCATTTAATTAGCGTGGTGGATGCCTTGGAATGGCATTAAATTTGACTCAACCGCTACTTTTAACGCAAAACCTAGAAAATAAGCTATTTTTGATTTGTTTGCTAATTTATGGAGGAGGGAGGAGAAACGGGAGTCGCTGAGAAGAGGGAATCCAATAAAAAATTAGATCCATTTGGGACAACGCTCGTCAAAGATTACGAAAGGCTATATGCAGAGTTTGGTATACAACCGTTTAAGCCTTTATTGCCACAGATACCTAACCCCTCAGCAGCTATGCGTAGAGGCGTGATTTTCGGTCACAGAGACTTTGAGCGCATACTTGAAGCTATGAGGAGGAATGAAGAATTTGCTGTTATGAGCGGCATAAAACCCACCGGCGAATTCCATCTTGGAACGTTGATGACTGCACGTGAAATCATTTACTTTCAGCAACAGGGCGCGGTGGCATTTTACTGTATTGCCGACGTGGAAGCTTACGAGGACAATGGAATACCATTTGAGGAGAGCGAAAAAATAGCGGTAAATAATGTTGCTGATATTTTGGCTTTGGGCTTTGATCCTAAAAGAGGATATATTTACCGCCAGTCAAGAGAGAATAGAGTTAAGGATTTAGCCATAATGTTTGGCAGAGGCGTAACTCTAGCAACCATGAAGGCTATTTATGGGGAGAGGCATATGGGACTATACCTGTCGGCTCTTATACAGGCTGGCGACATATTAATGCCTCAGCTTGAGGATTTTGGGGGGCCAAAACCGACGGTTGTCCCGGTTGGCGTTGATCAAGACCCGCATATTCGCTTCACTAGGGATTTAGCTGCCAAATTTCATAGTAAATATGGGTTTATTCCGCCTTCCTCAACCTACCATAAACTTATTAAGGCTTTAGATGGAGGCTACAAGATGAGTAAGCGTAATCCAATGAGCTACTTTACGCTCGATGAGGATCCAGATGTAATAGCCAAGAAAATCTCTTATGCCTTCACTGGCGGACAACCAACAGCTGAAGAACAACGTAAGTTCGGCGGTAACCCTGACGTATGCCCAATATTTGATCTTTATTTATTCCACTTCTTTGAGGATGATAGGGATGTTATTGAACTCTATAATGATTGCAAATGCGGGAACATACTCTGCGGCGAAGATAAGGCTCGCCTAATAAAGATAGTTACGGAATTTATTAAGGAGCACCAGCGAAAGAAAAGAAGATGCATTGACAAGGCGAGGGAAATTTTAGGCGTGGAGTAGGGAGTTCATAGCTGACGAGCTATTAGCTTCCCACATTTTTAATTTTGCCAAAACTGAGGGAATTTTTCTCTCGGATGGAATCATCTTTTTATGTTTAACTTTCCACTATTTATTATTTGGTTGGTGTTTAGGAATGTCCAAGAGAACCCTTAGAGTTTCAAAAATTAAGGATGGCACAGTTATTGATCATATAAGTAAAGGTCATGCCCTTAATGTGATAAAGATTTTGGGGATTAATGGGCGGGGCGGCGGCGTCGTTACGATAGCCATGAATGTTCCAAGCGAGAAGCTCGGTGTTAAGGATATAGTGAAGATTGAGGGGCGGGAATTGAATCCGGAGGAAGTTGATAAAATTGCGCTTATAGCTCCCCATGCAACGATTAATATTATAAGGAATTATAGGGTTGTTGAAAAACAGAGAGTTAAGCTTCCATCTATAATACATGGAATAATCAAATGTACAAATCCATCATGCATATCTAACAGCGTGAATGAACCGGTTAAACCGATCTTCTACGTGGAAAGCGAGGAGCCGCTGAGGCTTAGATGCCATTACTGTGGGCATGTAATGAGCAAGGAGGATGTGCTGAAACAATTTTAATTTTTGAGTGAAAATAAGCCTCTGGCATGTGACAAGGCTTGGAGCAAACAAAAGATAACAAACGCCACGTATTCTTGACCGGGCCGCCAAGAATAGGGAAGACAACAGTCATATTGAAAGTCATAGAGAGGCTGAGGCTCAAGGGCGTTAAAATTGGCGGAATGATAAGTCGGGAGATTCTTGAGGAGGGGAGAAGAGTAGGCTTCAAGATAATAGATTTAAAAGCAAATAGGGAGGGCATATTAGCTCACGTAAAGCAGAAGAGCGGACCTCGGGTGGGAAAATATAGAGTTTGCCTTAAAGATTTGAGTGAAATCGGCGCCCGGGCGATCTTGGAGGCTTGTAGGGAAGCCAGCTTAATTGTTATAGATGAGGTTGGCCCAATGGAGCTTTACTCTAGGGAATTTAAGAAAGCCGTTTCAGAGGCCTTAGATAGCGGTAAGATTGTTTTAGGGACGATACATTATAGGGCTAGGACGGCCTTCACTAACTCAATAAGGGGGAGGGGAGACGTCGATCTAATTGAAGTTACTTACGAAAATAGGGATAGGTTGCCTGAGAGAATTACTAGGGAGATTCTGGAAAGAATAAATGAAGCTGGCGGTGGATGACTAATGCTTATCTGCGGTATTGATGATGCTGGTCGGGGACCAGTTATAGGCCCTCTGGTTATAGCTGGGATTTTAGTTGATGAAGACGGATTAACGAAGCTAATTAACTTGGGTGTTAGGGATTCTAAAACTCTGCCGCCGAAGAGAAGGGAGAGATTGGCTGATGAAATACTGAAGATTGTTAGGGACTACAGGGTTGTTAAAGTTTCGCCATCTGAGATAGATTACGTTGTTAGAACAGGTAAGAGGCTTAATCGCTTGAATAGGCTTGAAGCCCGTGTTATGGCGTCAATCATAATGGATCTTAAGCCGGATGTAGCCTACGTGGATGCTTCAGATATACTACCAGACAGATTTAAGCGGCATATAGCTGAGGAGCTATCTTTTAGAGTTAAAATAGTTTCGGAGCATAAGGCGGATAAAACTTATCCGGTTGTCTCAGCTGCATCAATAATAGCTAAAGTTGAGAGGGATAAAGAAATCGAAGGGTTGAAGCGTAGATACGGGGATTTGGGATCCGGATATGCAGCTGATCCGAAGACTCTGTTATTTTTGAGGGAGTGGGTTAGAAAGTATGGTGAGTACCCGGATTTTGTTCGTAAATCTTGGAAGACTGCGAAGAGAATATTAGAGGAGGAGAAGAAATATCAGAGTAAACTTCCAGTTTAAGTTTAGGGGTTAATACAAAAATAAAAGGGCGGGCTTTAACAGATAATATTTGTGGTGCTCATGAAGCCAATGATCAAAGAGGATGATGTAATTAAGTTTCTGCTTGAACGTGGCGGGGAGGCAACCCTAGAGGAGATTTCATCAGCTCTGAAAATTCCAAAGTATGGTCCAAACTCGGCTTATGCAATTTTATATTCGCTTAAATCTAAGAATGTTGTTGAGAGGAGAGGCAGCAGGTGGGCTTTAGTTGAGCATGAATCCCCCATTCAGAAGGAAACTGAAACAGCAATTATGGAAACAAAGTTAAATGTCGAGGAGGCTGCGGGGAAATCAAAGAAAAACCTGGAAGAAAGAACTGAAGCTCCAGAGAGCCTAATTGAGGCTAACGTGGCGGAGATTAAAGTTGAAGGTGGAGCCAAGGAAACTTATTTTCTGAAGCCAGATAAATCATATGAGAGCCTTAAATCCCTTGAGAGCCTTCAAACTGGAACTTTCTTAGACGCTTTTTTCCTCGGGTTTGATGGCGAGCCCTTAGGTGGAATACCAGTTTCCGGACAGTTCGCTGTTGCAGGGCCTTTAGGCTCTGGTAAAAGCCTCCTTATTGGTGAAGTTGCGCTTAGAACAGCCTATTCTGGGCTTAAAGTTCTTTATGTCGCTCTAGATGATGTTTGGAAGCTTGAGACTCGGATTTTTGATCTTCAGTCCCGTATGAGACTTAGGGCTGAAGACCTCGGTCTGAGCTGGGATTATATTAGTGAAAATCTTTATGTGCTTAATCCCAATAGGATTGATGGGAGCTTTGCTGAAAATTATAAGCGAATAGTTAATGATGAAAAGATAGATCTCGCAATATTAGACTCTGTGAACGGTTTTGAGAGATTGGGGGAGCAGAAAGCAGGTGGAATGCTAGATGAGATTATTGAAGTAAACAGAAGCTATGGCGTCACAGGACTTTTTGTTGTGCACACAAACTTCAGATGCGGGGAATCGTCCGGGTGGATTGTAGAAAGCAACTATCCATTGTATGCTATGGATGGTGTTATACTGATGGCTCCGGCGCGATTAAAGGTTTCCGGCTTAGATGTGGAAGTTAGAGGGGGTGGACGGCTAAGAGTTGTACGAGTATTGAGCTGTAAAATATGCTGCTTTGACGAGAGGGGGATACTGGTTAATATAGCGCATAACGGTTTGATGCAACCCATCGGGATAGAAACATCAGATTATTGAATTGATATCTTGGAAAGATGAGGCGTAAATGTGGTATTTTACGTTGCTTCAGGTTGCAGTTTGCTCTGCTTTAGCATTCACGTTCGCATTACTATGCCTATTTGGCTTAAACAATCTTCTGCTTTTACTCTACTCCAGATTTAAAATGCATAAGCATGGGAACGCCGGGAAACCAGCTTATGTGGAGGAGTGGCCTTTTGTGACCGTTCAGGTGGCAACCTACAATGAAAAGAGAGTTATTGCAAGGTTGCTTGAGAGCTGCCTGAAACTTGATTATCCCGCAGATAAATTTGAGATAGTTGTGGTTGATGATTCAACCGATGAAACAATCGACATTCTCAAGGAATATGAAAGAAAATATTATCCACGCATAAGGGTTATACATCGTTCAGAAAGGAGGGGATTTAAAGCTGGGGCATTAAATGAGGCTCTAAAATATTCTAGAGGGGATTTCCTCCTAATACTTGACGCGGATTCTGTGCCGGAGCCCGATTTCCTAAAAAAAGTTATACCATTGTTTATTGCGGATGAGAAACTTGGTTTTGCTCAGGGTAGAATCCGGTATTTGAATGCTGAGTTCTCCTGGTTGACGGAGACTTTTGCCCTTGTAAATGATTGGTTTGCCACTTTTATTCAGTCAGCCCTATCGAAATGCGGGATGATTATGAGTTTCATAGGGCACGGTGGGGTTTTCCGCAGGAGAGCTGTGGAGGATGTTGGCGGGTGGATGAGCGATACGATAACTGAGGATATGGATATGGCATATAGGGTTCAGCTTAAGGGCTGGAAAGCCGTTTATGTTGAAGATGCTGTGAGCCTGGAGGAGGTGCCGCCGAACTATTATACGGCTATCGAAAGATTTAAGAGACATATTAAGGGACCCATCCAGAATTTAATGAAGCATGGCAAAACCATTCTTAGGCATGATAAGCTGGGTGGTTTAGAGAAGGCTGAAGCACTTATTCAGCTTGCTTATCCGCTGGTTTATTTGTTGGGGCTGATATGCGTATCCCTAACAATTCTAACCTATCTTCTTGTTCCCGGGAACTTTTTAGATTCCTTTTGGTGTTCAGCTGCCGGGTTTTTATACTCAATAATTATGCTTCTAACGTTTCCGTACGTGGCGCTTATAATCTCTTTCATACCAACTATTTTCATGATCGCAGTTTTACTGTTCTTCATGCTGATCTTCACTTTTAAGGGTAAAAGCGTTCTTAAGGAGATAAATTTGAGGAAAATTTTTGGCGCAGCGTTAATATGGAATGATAATCTTGTGAACTGTTTAATACCCTTAATGGAGATATTGGTTGGAAAAAAGACTGTTTGGATTCCAACGGAGAGAACAGGTTGCGGGGGGGAAACTAAGCGGGGTGGGATTAAGAATGGGAGATTCAGAGCTGCCATTTTGAGGGTTATCGCTTCGGCAATAGTTTCAGTGTTCTTTGCTTTCATTTTGTACGTGAACTTCTCATTTAATTCTTTTGGAGTGCTTATACCAGCTGTTTTATGGTTGTATTCAGCATACTTAATTTTGAGAAGTTAATTTCAGAAAAAACATAAAATTAAATGGGAGAAGATAAACTAAGATCTCGGCTTAAGATATTCTATTCTCTTTTGAATTTTAGATTTCTCCTCGCTGTAACCTCTTATTTTTCTTTCAATCTCGGTTTTGCGGGCTTCAATCTCTTTTCTGCGTCTAGAAACCGTATTGAACCTCATTTCAAGCCGAATATACTGGTACTGGTCTCTGCATTTCTTCATCTCTTCGAGAATTTTGTTTTCCTCGTCTAAAACCGCTGAATATTCCTCGTCAATCTTCTTTTTTTCGATCTCAAGCCGAGTCAAGTTTTCTTCGATCTTTCTGAGTTCTTCCCTAAGTTTCTCCAGTATTGCTGTCTGTGACATAGGAGTAAATTTAGATTGATTAAATAAATATTTGTCGCGAAAAACTCTCATTTTCTATTTGACGGTTTCTCCTTTTTTATGATGGCAATGTATTGTGGACCCGTGGATTCAATGAATCTTTCAATCTTCCATTCTGTTCCTTTAAGTATTTTTCTCATCTCATCTTTGGAGACCAATAAATAGTCAAACCATCTACCAATATATTTTCGAAATCTATGCCTAATTCTTACTTGACCTCCCATTCTACCTCTCTTTTTATTCCACTCATGATATTCTAGGTGTGCAGGATTGTTTGTTTTATATGGGTCTCTTGTTTCAGCTATGATTAAAGCCTCTTTAGACGTTATTTCATGAAGCTTCCTAAGGATCTTTTGAGCCTTCTTGAAGCTACCGAATAACCCAAAGTTATTTCCCATCATAATAACTGTGTCAAAAGATCGTGGTTTAAAATTTAGTTCTTCAATAGGCATGATTTCAGCCTTTTTTAGGCCTCTTAGTCTACAGACTTTAATAGCTAATGGAGAAATATCGATTCCAACAACATTGAACCCCTTGTTTTGCAGGTAGATTGAGTGTCTACCAGCTCCGCATCCAATGTCTAAAACCCTTCCTCTAATAAATTTCATAGCCTCCTGTTCGATTTGAGGCCAGTTTTCATATTTAGAGAAATATATTTCCGGATTTATAACATCGATATAACCATCATCTCTCTCGATTACCTCAAAGACATTTTCTCCTTTATAGTAGGCCCACAACATGTGGCCGAAGGCGTCTTCTTTGTCTTTTAGAGTTCCGGTCAATTTTCTTCTACCAAAGAATAATTTTGAAAATTAAGTGTTTTAGTTTATGATCGGAAAATTCTGAAGAGTTATTGTCTAAGCAATTTCTCGGTGAGTTTTTAGCATATTCGGTTTATTCGATGTAAATTGCTGGCTTATGAGGTTTAGCCTGCCGCGCTTTTCCCCTCGGATCATATTTCTGCGGGTCGTCATCCCTATAGACCACTATTTCAGCATTGAATTCTTTCTCCAGAAAATCTTTTGCTTCGCTGATTTCA
>CAZWWD010000008.1:0-29441 GCA_964637155.1 uncultured Candidatus Bathyarchaeia archaeon | reverse complement strand
TCCCCAGCCCTCCTTTCAGCATTATTTATTAGGTCTGCTACATAATATGGCTCCGGCTTCCCATTTTCTCTTTTAAGGTTGCTTATGAGCTGTCCTAGAAACTGCTTGTTTCCAGCTAAATGCTCCGCTAAGCTCGGTTTAACTGGGATTGCCGATTTAATCATTAGAACCGAGAATGGTGAATATTTTCCAGGATGAATATAAGAATATGCTGTCTAATCGGGAAAAATCTGGCTGGATCATAAGTATCAGCTAGTCGCATATGCTTTATTAATTGATGAAGCCTTCGACACCTGCGTTAAACGTGGTTTCATAAACTATATTCCTGAAAAAATGATTAGGGAATTAAAGATAGCTCACTCC
The DNA here is from genome assembly GCA_964637155.1 of uncultured Candidatus Bathyarchaeia archaeon. Lineage (GTDB taxonomy): Archaea > Thermoproteota > Bathyarchaeia > Bathyarchaeales > DTEX01 > DTEX01. The sequence goes on along the minus strand of CAZWWD010000008.1, from coordinate 29,078 downwards.
ATGAAAATCTACGTAAGAAGAGTTTTAGGCGTCATTAAGAGGATAATTAACGAGGAGAAGCTGCCCAAAGAAAGGTTTCTAAGCAGAAATATGGGGCGGATGCAGCTTCAGCTTTCCTATTACGAATAAACATTATCCCTCTGTAATCATCTCTTCTTTTCAGAGTCATTAAAACCCCAATTTGGGTTAAAACTCAATCCTGAGCATAACCTATTTTAGGAAAATGGAATAAACTAAGGGAAATAAACAAATCAGAAAATAAAATGTTTTTCTCATAGTACATCAAAACAATACGATATTTAATTTTTCTAATAAAGTTTCACTACATCAAAATAAGCCTCTATTTCTCCCCCGCATGTCTCTATGAATGGTTGAATTAAATGAGTTTTGTTTATCTTAAAACCTAATTCATTTTCCATTTGAATAGCCAATTGTTCTAGGCTTATTGTTATTTCGTACCATTTACCTAATTCTATATTTTCAGAATCCAAGACTGCAATACTATAATGCCAACAAATTTCTACTCCCTCACCATGATATAACTCCCTACACTTGAGAAGAACATCCCCTTTTTTCGAGTATTTAATGCCCTCAGAATCTAAAACAACTTGGAATAAATTCGCACATAAAACCCAGCTATCCCCATCCATCTCAATAGGGGCGTTATAATTTTTCCCTTTTACTGAACCCCTTAAATCTATTCCAACAGTAACCCAACAAAAACCGCAATAAGTATTTTGGGGATTTAGGTTAAATTGATAATCAACAATCTTAAATTTAACAGTTAATAAATGAGGGTAACCCTCTCCCTTAAGAGGCTTATAATTATCATAATAACCCCCATTAGGTTTGGGGATTCCCCAACCATGAGGAAAATAGCCTTGTACAAAACTAACGCTATAAATAGTATTTCCTTTTAAGTCTTTGATGTAACCATGATATAAGCCATTTCCAAATTCACTTATATAATCTGAGGCATTCTCTAAATGCCAACCCGTTAAGAGCCAATTTGTACCCTTTAAATCATAATCCCAATTCATAGCATAAACCAAATTTTGGTTAAATAACGCTACATAAATAATAGAGCCAAGAACCACAACAACAATCACAACAACCAAAGTTTTGTAAAGTTTGCTCAAATCCACACCCCTATCTGATTCACTACATAAAAATAGGGGAGTTTTAAGGTTTTTCTCTAAATTTTAATTTTCTTAAAGATTTTCTCGTATGCCCCAACAACAACCATTAAAACTAATTATTGGGATAATAGCCATTAGAGCATTATCAAGCCTATAAGAGGGTGAAATCATACTAACCTCAGTTGTTACAAACCCCCTTATGCCTTATATCCGCCGAAAATAGGAATGCCTGTAGCCTATTTTGGTTTGCTAGGAAGAAAAGACTCCAGAAAAGAACCTGAACCACAGTTTGCAACAAAAATCCTCGAAAAAGAGGGATTAAAGCCAGACCTAATATACGTGACGACGTCGCCAGAAGCTCTAAACGACTGGAAAAACCTAAAGCTCCCATACCAATGGATACTATGCTACGGAGATGAAATAGCAAACGTAGACGAAGTGAAGAGAAAGGTGCTCCCACAGCTCGAAAGCCTACTTCGAAACTACTTAGTAATAATGGACTGCACATCAGCAACCAAACCAGCCACCATAGCCTACTATGAATTAGCCCAAACCTATCTCATACCGCTAATCTATATATACGAGAAAACAAAGGAGCTGAAATGGCTAATATCAAAGGAAACAATAGAAAAAAGGCTTACTGGATAAACCCTATTCCACCTTTGCCTTTTATTAGTAGCCCTTTAAGCATTAACGAAAACAACAGAAACCTTATTCAAGCTTTCAGCTAGAATGCTCTAGTCTTGAGGGTGCTACGCCAAATAAAACTAGAAGGAAACCTACAAGAACTATTATGGCGATCATGGTAAACGCTGTTCTGAAGCTTGTCTTGATTATCGCTAAACTCATTATTGTTGGAGCAATTATGTTCGCTATTGAAGCCGCTGAGTTATAGAGGCTCATAGCCTTCCCACGATTCTGTTCTTCAATTATGTCTCCAATGAAAGCTGAGCCGGCTGATGTGAATGCTCCCCAGATCACACCGAAGAGAAGCATCGTTAACATTGCATGCATATAGTTTTGGGAAACGGACATAAGAAGGTTAAATATGAAAAACGTGAACAATCCCGAAAGGAGAAGAGGTTTCCTACCTACCCTATCAGATAAGGCGCCTAGAAGCGGGAGTAAGGGTATCTCCGCCCATGTGCCGAGAGACAAAATTAAAGTAGCTAAGGTTCGATTCAGCTTTAACTCTTTCTCAAAAAACATTAAAACATACGAGATTTTCACGGAGTCACCAATGAAAAAGCATACGGAGGCTAACAGAAAAATTGTGAAGGCTGAACCAAACTTCCTAAACTCTTTAATGGCTTCCATGAAACCAATCTGCCTTCTAATAGTTTGATTCTCCCCCAGCTCTCCACCCAAGAATTTCTCAGCCGCAATAATGCTCATAATAAACAGTATTGAACTAAGATAGAACCCCTTTTTAATGCCAATTTCTTCCGCAATGAATCCGGCCGCGGACACAGAGAGGGCCCAGCCAACTGAACCACCCATCCAAAAGATCCCCATAGATATGCCCCTCTTTTTTAGCTTGCTGAGTTCACTTATGAAAGCCATAAATATGGGAAATGCTTGCGAAGAACCTAACATCTCACCTAAAACCATGATTACACCTATATGATAGATATCTCTAGCAAACGTGTATAAAATGCAAATAACAGACAACACGGCCGTACCAATAATTACATGAAGCATTCTCCTACCGCTTCTATCAGAAACACTCCCCCAAAACAGGGCCATCACGAAACTTGAAAGAAAAGCAATAGTCCATACTGGTCCAATAGTTGCAATGTCCGCTCCTAGATCAACCGCGTATAATGGAAGAATAGAAACCACGAAACCCATAGCCGCCATATAAAAACAGTTATACAGGAAAGACCCAACTGCAATCCTATCCAAATTCTAGGGTCTCCCAAAGCCCTAAATATCACCCATGCATTGCTGTCGGATCTAGGATCTATTTTACCTTAAAGTGTTGGAGAGCTTATTCAGACGCATAATAAACTCTTCAAGCAGGCTTCTGTCCATCCATAAAGGCGGAGTGTTAATCCATCTATATCCGTCATTATAAGAGATTGTTAACCTAACCCTCCTACCATACTCAGTATCATAGACTCTAACCCACAAGTTTACATCTCTACCCGAAACCCTAAAGCCTCCACCAATCTCCTTTCCACCGCTCTTTTCAACATCAATTATGACCGGCATAATAATCCTCCACACCAATCCTACAATAAGCAGCCTTCCCGCTCTTAACATTAACGGTTTTTAACCAGCATTTCTAAATAACTCAAAAATAAATTACCAGTTCCTCTTTTAGATCACAAACACCCTATTGCAGAGAGAAAATAAAATTGGGACCAAAAAATAAAGAAATCCCAATTACCATTCCTAATTAAAACCTATAAAAATTAGACTCATATTTGCGGTTTAATTATGTCCCCCGTTGCCTTTAAAACCCAAACCTTATTTTTCGCCGCCTCATCCACCAGCTCCGGCAGGGCTAAAGACGTGTAAATTACTGGTATAACCTTGTCTCTAAGCTTCTCCGGATATCTCTTACGAAGCGTATTTATTTTGTCTAGAAGATCCCTGAGGACCCCAATTCCAGATCTCACCGAAGCCTCCCCAACTATGCAGACTTCATCCGATACACCATAAAGATTTAACTCTAAATCCTCGAGAACAAGGCTTTCTATTTTCATATCCAACCCTAGCTCCTTTTTAATTCTATATTTAAGGATCTCTCTTGCCTCTTCCTCAATATCCAGAGTTAGCTTCTCAAGAGTTCTCTCCACCCTTCTAAGCCTAACATCTATAGACCGAATCTCCCTAAGCATTTCATTAAAATCTTCTCTGAGCTTAGCCATCTCCCTATCATGCCTCTTAAATCCATTAACCATGTCCTCCCTAAGCTTGGCGAGTTCTTCATCATGCCTCTTGAAGCCCGCGATCATATCCTCTCTAAGCTTAGCCATCTCCTCAGCATGCTTCTCAAGTATCTCATCATGTCTCCTGAAACCTACAACCATATCCTCTCTGAGTTTAGCTATTTCCTCATCATGCCTCTTGAAACCAGCCACCATGTCTTCTCTAAGCTTATTCAGGTCTTCCCTCAATTTAGTGAGCTCTTCATCATGTCGCTTAAAACCTCTATTCATATCCTCCCTTAGTTTAGTGAGCTCCTCGTCATGTCTCTTGAAGCCCGCGATCATATCCTCTCTAAGCTTAGTGAGTTCTTCAGCAAATTTGTCAAGCCTCTTCATAATCTCCGATAGACCTAAGTAGCCAGCCACAGCATACCTGAACTCTACATCCTTCTCCAGAAGCTCAAGAAGCTCTTTCTTCAGGGACTCCATACTGAACACGCTTATCCCATCAATCAAATATAACATGCCACTCGTATTCTCATAAATTATTCGGTTCCAGCGATGCTTCATCAAAAATCATCATTATTACCTCCCCCCTTTAATTTAAACCGGCCATTTTTTCCAAATTTCAATTATAAGACTCTAACAGGAAAATTTTATGGAGAAAAATGAGCATATATTTAGTTTGTTGGAGGAAAAATAATGGAGAATAAAGAGAAAATAGCTATGGAGGCCATGGAGAAAGCTGGTAAACCGCTTAGACCAGGCGACATAGCGAAAATGACGGGGCTTGAAAGCAAAGAAGTATCAAAAATAATAAAATCCCTCAGGAAGAAGGGGAAAGTGATCTCCCCAAAACGATGTTACTATTCGCTGGCGAAATAAACATTGAACCATTTTTCTGATTATTAGTGTGAGGATTGGAGTGTTCATAATTGAAAATCACAAAAATTGAAACTTTTCACGTAAAGCCAAGATGGTTCTTTCTTAAGATGTACACAGATGAAGGAATCATTGGCTATGGTGAACCGACACTTGAAGGCAGAACAAAAACTGTTGAAGCAGCCATAAGAGAATTAGAAAGATATCTCATCGGCAAAGACCCACTTAAAATCGAACATCACTGGCAAGCAATGTATAAAGGCACATTTTATCGAGGTGGGCCTGTTCTTATGAGCGCTATAAGCGGAGTAGAGCAGGCGATGTGGGATATCTTAGGCAAAAAACTAGGAGCCCCCGTCTATCAGCTTCTGGGCGGAGCCTGCCGCAACAAAATAAGAGTTTATACCCACATCAGCGGGCGAACACCTGAAGAATACGCCAAAAATGCCTTAACAAAAGTTGAACAAGGCTTCACAGCTCTAAAGACAACATTATTTGAAGCAGTCAAACCGGTTGACTCCCTTTCCCTTGTTGAAAAGACTGTTGAAAGATTCAGGGCGATTAGAGAAGCGGTTGGAGATGATGTTGATATGGCTGTAGACTGTCATGGCAGATTAAGCCCCGCTATGGCTGTCCGCATAGCAAAGGCTCTCGAACCTTACTATCCAATGTTCCTCGAGGAACCATGTCTGCCTGAAAACGTCGATGCCATGGCTATAATAGCCCGCTCAACGTCGATTCCAATAGCCACCGGAGAACGCTTATTCACGAGATGGGGCTTCAGAGAGGTTCTTGAGAAGCAAGCTGCCTCCATAATCCAGCCGGATTTATCCCATGCGGGAGGCATAATGGAATGCAAGAAAATAGCCGCTATGGCTGAAACCTACTATGTTGCGTTAGCTCCCCACTGCCCTCTGGGGCCAATAGCTCTAGCCTCATGCATACAGCTGGATGCCTGCACACCAAACTTTCTAATCCAAGAGCAAGTGACGCTCGGCGAGGGATATCTTGAGGAACCATTTAAACTAAAAGATGGATATGTAGAGGTGCCTAAAAAGCCGGGGTTAGGCATAGAATTAAACGACGATTTCATAAAAAGAAAAATCTATAGCGGTGAATGGGAGACTCCGCGGCTCTACTACGAGAATGGTTCAGTAGCAGAATGGTAAAACGTAAATCCTATTAATACTGACCTATTCCGGAGCCTTTATGTTTGAAAAAGCAACAATTGCAGGTAAGATTTCAATTCTCCCCACAAGCATTAATATGATGAGCAGAAACTTTGGAATGAAAGGTAAGTTTGGAGTCAATATTTTTGGCGAATCTCCTGTAGTCGTTATTGCCGACGCGCTTTCAACTAGAGCGTCAACAAAGCTATAACCATAACCACATAAAATTATGGCTGCAAAAAATGAAATCAATATGAACAGAAAAGCCGTTAATAAATGTATTAGGACATCCGATTTTTCAAGACGTTTCCCTCCAATTTTGACCTCCGGGATCTCACCCGTCAAAAAGACCTGCGGGATCGACAGCAAAATCTTTCCAATGATGTAGATTCGAAATATTCTTATGCCTCCTCCCACCGAGAATGAGCATGGTCCAACAAGCATTACAATCACCAAAATGATTTTACCTAATTCCCCTATCTCCTCGAATGGAACAACATTCAAGCCAACTGAAGCTGAAAAATCAACAACATGAAAGAAAGCGCGAAGAGGATTTAATTTTGTTACGAGTCCAAATGCTAAAGTGAAGATTAACAGGGAAATTAGGTATAATTTAATTTCTTTGCTTAAAGTAATTTTCGTCTTTTTTCTTAGAAGAAATGAAAAGAGTTCAAGATGAAAAGAGAAGCTAAAAGCTGAGAAAATCATCATAACCGTAATAACTACGATAACTGATAATGGAAACTCCAATACATTAACAACCGTAAGCCCCGTTGTAGATAATATCGTGAGCACTGTATGAAAAGCTGTGAAACCATCCAAACCTAATAGAATTAAGATCGCTGAAAAAGCAAGCGTATAAAGAAGATAAATTAGCAAAACTACTAAAAAGGAAACCTTGTAATCTCCTGCAATCTTTTCTATTCCCAGCGCCTTCCCATAGTGGGAAAGGGCTTCACTAGGATAAAGAAAAGAGAGCAAAATGAAAATTATGCCGATGCCTCCAGCCCACTCGCTTATCCCTCTAGCTAAAATTATGGACTTGGGTATGGTCACGTCCTTAAGAAGTGTAAGCCCTGTAGTTGAAACAGCTGAAGAGGTTTCAAACCAGCTATTGAGAAGCTGATCCAGAATGCTTCCACTAAAGATTCCCAGATACAAGTATGGCACGCAATATATTAACGGAACAATCATGAAATACAGAACCAAAAGCATACACGACTGTTTCACATTCAAAGTTTTCGTTTCAAACAGAAAGGTTAGCAGGAAACCCAGAAATAGGAAAATTAATGCGCTTATGCAAAGTCCTACAGCTGCATTTAACTCGCCAAGATAATATGCGTAAATTATTGAAGGCAAATAAAAGAATCCGGAGATTTGAAGGAGAAAACCCAAATTAGCTAGAACAGGCTCCAATTTAGAATAATAGAGATATCGCTTTGTGACGTGCCTGCGCGTATAAAACAGAAAAAGCAGAAAAATGAAAAATCCTATGAGGATACCTATTATTGTAAGCATGATGGGATCAAGATTAAATTGCATCCAATACCACCATTTTTCTGATAAAGAACTTCCTAAGGGATGAAGAATCTTAGCTAAGATATTTGTGACAAAATCTCTATTAGAGTCTATAAATAAGTGTTTCGCACATCATGAGAAACAGAATTACTTAATGTTTCCCTGTTCACATAAGAATGTGAACTCTTTCTCTGAGAGCCATTTTTCCTTAGATAATTCTTCTAATCCCTCAATTATCTCCTTACGGAATTTCTTTAGTATGTTCATTTTAGCGCATTTTTCCCTTATCATATCTCCAAAAATTAGATTTTGTTCGATTAATCCTACAAAATGATTTAGAAGATTTGTTATAGATGTGGAATACTCTTGTAGAAGCATCCTTACTCTAAAAGATTTAAATGCGCCTTTAATCTTCAGGATGCCGCTTGGAGTCTTCGCTACTGAAGGCGGAAAGACAACATATCTCTTCTCTAAACCCCGCTTATAACATACAAGAAAGAACGGTAAATAGGCTATTGTGTATTTTCTCTTCCCTATGGGATGCGCTATTCTTTCAAGTTTATCCAACGTGAGCTTCCTCAGCTCCACCAACTTATTTATTTGGTTAATTATGGCCAAAGTGGATTCCTCTAGAGATTTTGCTGTTTGCTGATAGGTTTGAATTTCAAAGTCTCGAGCCGCCTCAATCTTCTTCAAATTAACCATAATGTTCTCTATTTTAGAAGCATATTCTGACTTAAGCCTCGAAATCTCTTGGTCACGGGCGGATTTAGCATCCTCAATACTCTTATTTACTTCTTCAATTTTCTTATCCACTTTTAAGAGTCCCTGCCTATATTTCTCAATCTCCTTTTTCCAGCGTTCTTCCTCAGCCTTATCTCCGCGTGATTTAGCTGCCTCCATCTCATTTTTGGATCGTTCAATGTAGGAGGTTAAATGCTTTCTATCCATCTCAAGATTCAGTTTCTCTTGACTAAGATCCTGAATTAAGCGGTTCGTCCTCTTGGATACTTCAGCGATCTTTTGGCTGTATTCTCTGCTTTCCCTCTCTATTTTCTCCATGCACCTAGACTTTAAACTGGCAGTTTCATTCTTGTATTTTTTATTGGTCTCCTCAATCTTTCTATTAATGTTGTCGATGTGTTTTCGGGTTTTCTCAACAAGCATCTTTATAATTCTCTGTAAACTCCTAATATCCTCTCTCAGAGACCTCTTGAAGTTGGAGAGTTCTTTAATAGATGCTTCGACAGCTGCTCTATCCATAAGCGGTGATAGAAGAACTTCATCTCTAGGAGAGTCTTGAATAGGTTTTGCCTCAGGAAGAAGTGAAAGTAAGTCTTCAGTGAGCTTTTGATCAACCATTAAACCTTTTATAACCTTCTGTCCTTCCCCGACAACTTTGAAGTAATCCATGTTGTGAGAAAGAAAAGTGGAATATGCTTCAAGATTATCTGCGCTCCCCCTAATTTCTCGAGCAAATACGCCTAAATCAGGTAATATGTCAAAAGGTATTGTATGACTTGCGATCCCCAATCCGTCAAAAATAAGGGATTTCCTTCTCCATGGGACAAACCAGAGAGGATAATAGACCTTAGTTATGAAGGATATTTCCTCGGAGGGCCTTTTGGAGATGAAACCTCCTCCCTTATCTCTCCCCAGCTCCGCTAAACAAAATATCGTAGCGAGCTCCACTTTTCTATCTAAGGGGATTCCTTGTTTCTCCGATGGAATAGTGAAGGGGAGAAGAAGAATCTCCGGATCATCTGACAAATTATTCCACCCTAGCACCTCGACATAACAATTCTTTTATTATGATTCCCAGTTCCTAAATATCTTACGCTAAAATTAATATTCTACGCCGACTACTTCCATGGTTTTCCTTGGTCAGCGATTTTTTCTCTCTAGTCGATCTTTGATCTCTAGAGGTTTCAGCTATATATGCTTAAAACCTTTCTGATCCCATCTATGGTTAAATAATATTTTTCTACATCATCGTTTATATGAATATTAATGTATCTCTGAGATTTCAATCTTAAGAGTTTTTCCTTTACTCTCCAGCAATCTATTCCCGCCCACTGCGCTATTTCATCTATGGATAGAGATCTCTCGGGGCTTATGGCTCCAATATTATGGAGTAAAGCTAAAAACCTTATATCTTCAGGGAACTCCATTATACTGCAAGTCCTCCAAACACTATCATCATCCCCCTTATGTTCTTTTCTCTATTTTTATTTCTTTTTAGGGGATTGCAGTATCTCTTCCGAAAGCGAGTCCACTAACAAAGTTTAGAAGAAACTTTATAACAATTGCGGTCTATTTCTAGTAGAGAGATTTAAACCCTATTTTCCGGGGGATAACATGAATGGTAGTTAACCTTAGAGTTGATTCCTATGAAGCTGGCGTTGGAGCCGTGGGAGGACTAGCCACATTCCATAATAATCTTTATCCTAGACTTGTAAAGAGAGGATTCGACGTCAGGACATTTTCCATGCACTTTAGGCCAGAACTCCCCGTGCGTGAAACCTTCGAAGGCGTCATAATTAGGAGACCATCCTCAGATGTTGACTTAGATGTAGCTTACGCTTGGACATATGATATTCTGCACCAGTACGGGATAGATGTCAGCTATTTAACCCCATCCGAGCTATACATGGTTCCAAGATACTTCACAAACTTCGCTGTAGTCCCCTCACCCTACAGGATGAGCCTAGCAGACATTTTCTCCCCTCACGACTGGATGTCATTTTTAAGAAGCGCTCTCTTCGCATGGCTTCACCCAGACTTAATTCAGGCAGTTTTCATACATTCAACAGAGCCAGGGAGGATAGGCGGTGTCCAGCACATGAACATAAACGGAACATCAGACAAACTCGCCCTAGACGAATTTGATCTTTGTGGGAAAGGTTTCCCGGAGGCTTTCTACGCTGGTCTTAGACTAATCCGAGACTTAGAGTTCCCCTTAACCTTTAAGATCCTGCGGAGACTCCCTCACTCAGCACTATTTACCGTAAGCAAAATTCATAGGAAGGAGTATCTGCTAGGCTTAAGGGCTCATGGAATGAGATTCGGGGAAATTGAAGACAGAGTTTTCGCAATCTATCATGGTGTAGACACAAAGGAATACAGGCCGATGCCTAACATGAAGGGAGATGGTTTCAGAATAGGTTTCATAGGAAGAAGCACAAGGGTTAAAGGAATCGACATCATTCCAGATTTAGCTGTAATGCTAATCAAAGAGATACCTGACATCAAATTTCACATAATTACAAAGACCGACCCACATAATCCAGTGTATCTAGAGCTGCTAAATAAGATCCATCAAATGAAACTTGAAAAAATCATTCATCTAGACAACACATTCTATACAGGAGAAGAAAAAATCAGAATAATAAACTCTTGGGATATTTTGCTTGCCCCCTCAAGATACGAGCCACAGGGACAAGTAGACCTTGAAGCCATGGCATGCGGAGTCATCCCAGTTGTCGGCATGGGAGGGTTACGTGAAAAAGTTGAAGATGGATTTAACGGTGTATGGATAAATCCTTACGATATTAAAGAAGCAGCCGAAAAAATAATCCAAATTTATAAAGGCGAATATAAAGGCAGGAAAACCGAGGAGATCGCTGAGAACGCCCGAGAAACTGCAGTGAAAATATGGGATTGGGAGAAGAGGGCGGATGCGCATAAAGAGATATACTCTTACTTCCTTGATGGCCGTGTAGATGATATTCCAAAGGATCTTAATGAACTGCTGCTTCCCAGCGTCTCCCAAATCTAAGCCAGAGATAAAAAATTGAAAACCAAATGTTTATTAGTGTGAGGTAAGCATCAATAGTTTAGGTTAGGTGGCATATAATTTGAGTATAAACTTTTCGTCTCCTTTTACAAATGATTCTACAGTGATTTTTAGTCAGCTGGAGGAGAAAACTTGAATCGCAAAAATAATAGAGCTAACGAAGTGAATTTAGAGCTCGCGAGAAACGTTCTCCAGGAATCTGTACCAAAAGAGAAAGCTTTCTATTTCTTTAGGGATGTTGGGCAATATACTGGGAAATCTGCGCTCGATTTAGAAGAATTTTATGAGATGATGGATAAAGTTCCCTTGCAGTGCCTTGAGTTTCACTTTTTAAGAGGAGACTTTGAAAGGTGGATAAGAGAGGTCATAGGCGACGAGCACCTTGCATCTCAAATCCATTCTATAAATAAATCGCTTAAAAATAAGAAATTAAAGGCAATGTTAAAAAGAAAAGTTCGTAGACGCATAAACCAACTAAAGAAGATGCTTAAGGAATAAATTTCTAAAAATCTCAGCCCATTTAATTGAAGGGGCCACGGTATGCGCTTAAACGAGTTAAGGAAAGACTATCTTCTAGACCGCTGGGTTGTGATTGCAACCCGGAGAAAAAGACGGCCAACCGATTTTGTAAAGTCAAAAACGAGCGGTGAGAAAAGAAAGATTTGCCCATTTTGCCCTGGAAACGAGAATATGACTCCCCCCGCGATCCTAGTTTACATAAGAAAAAATGGAAAGCTAATCAAAAAGAGAGATTCAGACGGCTCCCGTCACTCTGACTGGCTAGTTAGATGCATTCCAAATCTATATCCAGCTTTCACATGGCTCCCAAAAGAAGAAATAGAAGAAAAAAGCATTACAGATTTTAAATCGCTTCCGGCGATTGGGCATCATGAGGTGATCATAGAGTCACCTAACCATGATGAACATCCAAGCGTAGCAAGCATCAATCAACTTAAACTTGTCATTGAGGCTTACATAGACAGATTCAGAGACCTATCCTCAAAGAAATATGTAAAGTATGTTTCAATCTTCAGGAACCACGGACCCGAAGCCGGAGCCTCATTGTCTCATGCTCACACACAGATTATTGCGATGCCAATGATGCCTAGAATAGTGAAGGAGGAGCTAGAGAAAGCTAAAGCCCACCAAAGCAAAACAGGGGAATGCATCTTCTGTAGCGTCATCAAAAAGGAGAAAGAAAGCGATCGCTTCATATGGGAAAATGAAAGCTTTATAGTTTTCGCTCCTTGGGCAAGTACGCATCCCTTCGAATTTTGGATCTTTCCGAAAAGACATCAGCCAACAATCTCAAGTATGAACACGAGAGAAATCTGGGATCTGGCGGTTACTATGAGAAGATGTTTCGGAGGATTAAGGAATCTCTTGAATGATCCGCCCTATAATTTTGGTTTTCACATGGTTCCAGACAATTCTTTTCACTGGCATCTTGAAGTGTACCCGAGGCTTTCAATTTGGGCTGGTTTCGAAAAGAGTACAGGAGTTTTCATAAACGTTTTTTCCCCGGAGGAAGCTGCCTCAAACCTGAGAAAAGCCCTAGCCAAAGAACCTTAAACTTTTTACTAACCATTAGCCGTCTTCGCGTTTCACTCCTAAAAAAGAAAATTCTTAATTCCTATATCGATTTTATTTTTCTCCATCAAGTTTCAGCTACTTCTCTATAGAGAGTAGCGGTTTTCTCGGCAATGGCATCCCAGCTGTAAACTTCCCGAACTTTCTTCCTAGCGTTCTCTTTAATCCATCTGGAGAAACCGGGATCCGAGAGAACCCTATTCACGCCCCAAGCTATGGATTCAGGGTTCCCCGGATAAACGAGAACACCCGTTCTCTCATGTTCAATTATTTCAGCTAAGCCGCCGACGTTAGCCGCCACCACGGGGGTCCCTGCAGCCATCCCCTCAAGAGCAACTATTCCAAATGGCTCATATATAGAGGGGACAACGAGAACGTCAGCGCTTGCTATAAGCTTTGGGAGCTCAGAATCTGGAATGAAACCCAAAAATCTTATCCGATCTCCAAAGCCTGTTGAATCCGCCAGACTCTCTAAGTACCCCCTCGACCAACCGTCCCCCGATATCAGAAACTTTGTATTTCCATGACGACTAGCTATTAATGGAATAGCTCTGATGAGGCTGTCAACCCCCTTCTGTGGAACAAGTCTTCCCACGAAGAGAACAACCCTTTCGTGGGGAGCTACACCATACTGCCTCTTAACATCCTCACGATTAACGTTTACCTCAAACTTAGATACGTCAACCCCGTTTGGAATAACCGTAATCTTATCGGAAGGCAAGTGAAAATGATCTTCAAGTTCACGTTTAACAGAATTGCTGCAAGCAATCACATGCTTCGCCTCATAAGTCATCCACCATTCAATTCCATCGATCAGAAAAGAATCGGAATTATGAAGCCCCTGAGATCTGCCAACCTCCATGCTGTGAACCGTAGAAATTAGGGGTTTATTCAAAAATTGTTTAGATGATATGCCAGCTAAGGCAGTTAACCAATCATGTATATGAATGAGATCGAAGCCTACTTCCCTATTTAGAGTAGCAACCTTCTTCTCCATAAAATGATTAAAAATAAAAACCCACATCATGAAGTTTGGATGACCGAGCTCTATCAACACGCGGTGAACCTTAACTCCATCAATTTCTTCTTGGAGAGATGCGCCTGGAAATTCCAGAGTCACCAAATGCACTTCATGACCCTGTTTAGCTAGGGCCCTCGATAAACCTAAGCAGTGACGGGCGATCCCCCCGACGATTCTGGGAGGAAATTCCCATGTGAGCATGCATATTTTCATTCTCACTGTCAACTCTACTTATGCATGAGGAAAGATAAATTAACATGGTTATATTAATTTGGGTTCTTCGCAATCATCCATCTTCCCTCTTAAGCTCCTCAATTTTTCTCTCTATAGAATCTAGAAGCTTACGGCGTAATAGTTCAGCATCTTCAATCCCTCGAAGCTTGGATATTTCAATTGCCAGCTCCCTACAACCTACAACCTGAAGTAACCATCGTTCAAAGTCTCCCCTAGCCATATGAAAGCGAATAGACCTAGCGTCCACAGTTTTCAGGATCGAACAGAACTCTTGAAGGCTACAAGCAGTTAAACCTGAAGGCCTCGAAAAATCGTAATAGAAAGTGAAGCCTTTTTCTGGTGGAAGTCTCCTAAGCGCCCGCTTGCGACGTAGCTCGGGACTCTCCAATCTTAGATGTATCCTAGCCTGAAAATCTGAGAGGATTCTTGAGAAAACCATGAAGGCTTCAACAGAGCTGAAGTAAGGATTAAAGGTGCTGTGGACATCTCCCGAACCACCGCCCTTCATGCTTACATAATAGAGGTGATCGCTCGTTTGGAGGTAACGCCATATTTCAATTAGCTTCCTATCCCCAACATATTTGAGTAGAGGCTCCATCTCCTTTAGGAGATTAAATAAGCTTTTCTGCAATATGTTTCCAAGCCAAGCGCTTACATCACGCTCTAGATCAGCCCAAGAAATAGTCTCGCTTTCAGCTACATCAAGCACGCCCACGGCCTTATATTTTGTGATGGCTTCGCTAGGTGTAGAGAAGGATAAACTCCTCCATTTCAAAACCTCTTTTGGAAGATTTTTTAGGAAGTCAAATATTCCGCTTTCACGTCTATAATGCTCCCCAAAAGTCTCGTAATCTATGAATATTACTATCACGTCTCCAGGAGTGGAGGCTAACCAGCAGGCGTATTTGTCTGCGGTGAGAGGCCACTCCTCCCACTCTTTAGAGGCGAAACGGAACCCTATATCGTCGGAGAGCTGATAGTTTCGGAGGAGAAGAGGGATGCCGGAGTTCTTCGCCTTATAAATGTAATTGGGTTTCCGCCAGCCTAGAATCCGCTCCGCTCCCTCCGTCACCACAGCTCTGAAGCCTAGTTTTTTAGCGGTTTTCGCCACAAGATTATTGTAGATGCATTCGGTATTCTCGAAAACCTGAGGTTCATAATTGAAAGTTTCTTTTATCCTCCGCCTATGCATCTTGACTTGCTCTATGAACTCGAACTCTGAGAATAGGCTTGCAAGTGAGTGATAATAGGTTTGACAGAGCAGCTCAACGCATCCCGTGTTGATGAGCTCCTTAAAGGAGTCTATGAGCTTCGGGTTCCATAGCTCGCACTGCTCCAAGAAAATGCCGGAGAGGCTAAAGGAAACCTTGAATTTTCTATCGGAGTCTTTAAATGCCTCAATCATTTCTAAAATAATTTTGTTTGCTGGAAAATAGCATTCTCCTGCAATACGATCGAAAATCTCCCGATTCAAGTTCATATCAAAATATAATTTGAAGAGATCCTCAGAGCTCGGATTGGAGAGAAGATCCCTTGGAAAATTACGATTAAGTCTAAAAGGCTGATGAACCTCAAATATCATACATACGTCAGTCATGCCTTTATTTTCCTTCAGTCATCACTCAGTATCTTTAAGCATCAAGTATATTACTCTTTTCTTCATGAAAGACTTTCTTCTCGAAAGGAGCCCTCTCAAGCAATATGTCTTCAACGTAGGCTCTAAAAGGCTCAGCTACACTCCAAGCCTGAGAGATGCATCCTCTAGGAGAATGCGGAGGATCACCATCGAATATCTCGCTAAGCGACCCAAGCCCCGCCCTATAAGGTTCAATGCGAAATAGGGGCTCCAGAAACCTCTCCAAAGCAAACCTCCGCCAATAATCTGTGTAACCTCTAGTTTTCAGGAAGGCGGTGGTAAATGGGCCTAGAAGCCAAGGCCAGACTGTTCCATTATGATAGGCTGAATCGCGAAGGCTGAAATTCCCTGAATAAACCCCAATGTATCTCGGATCATCAGGTGCCAAGCTTCTTAAACCGTAGGGAGTCAAAAGCTTGCTCTGCACGGTTTCAACGACACTTTCCATTTTTGAGTTCTCTAAGATGGGGAAGTCTAAGTGAATGGCTATTATTTGATTAGGTCTAAGCGAGGAATCTCCATGTCCATTGCATATCACATCGTACAAGTATTTGCCATTCCAGAACTTTTCGTTAAAACTTTTCTTGGCGAGAAGAGCTAGTTCATGATATGTCTCTGCTTGGCTTTTAGAATGAAACTTTAATGAGAGAATTTCCATAATTCTTAGAGCATTATACCATAAAGCCTGAATTTCAACCGCTTTCCCCCCGCGTGGAGTAACCGGAACACCGTTTACAGCTGCATCCATCCAAGTCAGCCTTGAACCATGAATGATAAGTGCGTCCTTATCCATACGTATACCAAACTTTGTTCCATGAATATAATGTTCACATATGTTCTGCATTACATCCCAGAGGCTATCATAGACAAAATTGAAGTTTCCAGTATATTTTAGGTACTGGAAAACGGCATTAAAAAACCATAGCGAAGCGTCCACCGAACCATATTCTGGTTCTCCCCCCAATTTATCCGGAAATCTGTTTGGCATTAATCCGTCTTCGCAGTGCTCCGCAAAGGTTAAAAGTATCTCTTCAGCATCCCTGAATCTTCCGGTTACAAGCGTTAGGCCAGACAGCGAAATTAAAGCGTCCCGCCCCCAATCCTCAAACCAATGATACCCTGCAATAATAGATTTTCTTCCAGTCTCCCTTCTCCACACAACGAATGAGTCGGCTGCAAGCAGTAGCCAGCTCAGCCAGTCCTCACGTTTTATCCATTTTTTCCCTCTATAAAATCTCTCAAGAATTCTTTCCCAACGCATCCTTTCATCAAAAAATAGTTTATCTAAGGCTTCTTTTCGGCCAAACCGTGAGTAAGTAGATAGAACGCTTTCCTTCGTGACCCCTCCGAATGCCATCAAATATAATCGTGTTCTCTCCTTTACTTTTAGATCTACACTAAAAAATCCCGGTTGAAGACAGTCATCGAAGCAGCTTTCCCCGCGGGAGTCATCTCTTCTAAAATATATTCTCTCAATCCATATGTCTCTGTGATCAACGTAGCTACCTGCGGTTGAGGAGATGAGCAGAAAACCTTTTTTAGGGGAAAACTCAAAAAGAATCTCTCCTAGATTTTTCTCTCTTGAAACCTGAAAGTCCCCTCTCCTTGAAGTTTCGTAGAAGTGCCGTATCGTTATCAGCGGATATATGCGTAGTTTCACATTTTCTTTAAGACCATTAAAAACGTCATAAACCATCACGACCATATTCTTCCGATACGGCATGAAAATCTCTTTCTTCAGATAGACGCTTTCAATCTGATAATGAAACGTTGGGAAGGGTTGCATCTCGAAACCTTTAAGGTTACGATAGCCCTCCGGATAAATTGCATCTTTGAACTGATTTGAGCCTAAAGGATAACGTTCTCCATTTATCAATATTTCCTCATCAACCTTAGATAGCAGAAGATGACGATTTACAGGCGGATTAAATGCGATGAAAAGCAATCCATGAAATTTCCTCGTATTCACATTTAAAATTGTGGAAGAAGCGTAGCCACCTAATCCATTAGTTAGGATCCACTCAAATCTGATCGCATGATCAAATTTGGAAAGGATATCTGGGCCAAAATATATGTGTGGTAAGAGATCAGACATTATTTCCCATCCCCATTTGAAGAACATACGTTATGTATCCTAAAATGTCCCCTAAATTTTTGAAGCAGCTCCATGGTTCTTTGGGCGTTGATGAGCATTCCATGATCATTATTGAAGAAAACATATAGCTTGATGGGATGTGCACCTAATGCGTTCCTCAGCACTTCTTTAAGTTCCCTCTCAGTGTAGATGTGGCTGTACCACGCTGTTCTCCCATGCATTCTCACGTACACCATTCCATTTGTATTAAAAATTTTAAGCGGGAAATCCGGAGAGTCAACGCTCACCAGAGTGATTCCAAGCCCAGAAGCCCAATCAACCCATTTCCCATCAAACCATTCCATATTTCTAAATTCAAGAGCAAACCTCTCCCCTAACCCAATTTCCCTCGCAAACCTCTCAATTCTCGGCGCATATTTCGGGGTTGCTGAGGGAGGCAACTGAAAAAGATAGAAGTCAACAATTTCATCCATGGGAGAAAAAAGTTTATGAAACCTCCCCCAAATTTGGAGCGCTTTATCTCCAAATCTGAAACGATGAGTTATCAACCTATTAACCTTAATAGACCATCTTAAATCACGTCCCTTAACCGCCCAAGACTTAATCATGTTTGGAAAGGGAAAACGGTAAAAACTGGCATTCAATTCCACAGCATTCAAGCCTGAATTGGTGACAAACCAATCAAAGTTGCCGCCCTTATTCCAAAAATAGCTCCAGCCCGAAGTGCCGACATAGAACTTCATTCTTTAAGGTCCTCTCCAATAAATTAAAGGGATGTCTGCAACTAAAAACATTAGCTTAAAACTAAAGAAAATCTCTTATATGTGAGGATAGAGAGGTAAACAAAGTTCTTTCTTGGTGTATCAACTTTCAAATTTACTGAAAAGTACGTTGATTTTTACTGGAAGAATGAGTCTTCTGTGTCATATGTTACACTCGGATTTTAATGTAAATTAGTATTAACGCTAAAATCGATAAAATTATGATAAGTTTAGTTAGGAGACCGTTTCTTTCCCAAATCATTAATGTAGCATTAAATCTTGTAATCGGGTTTCCAGAATTAAGCATTTTAAAGAGGATTCGCGCTTCCTCCTTCGTGAAGAATCCGCCATCAACCCTTACGCCTCCGCTTTCAGCCTTCTCAAACCTATGTCCCCTAAACCAGAATGCGCTTGTAAATCCGGTTTTCAGCCATAATTCAAAGTCTTCGAGCACTTGCATACTTCTCTCTTCACCCATATTAGATCATCCACCTATTCTTTCGTTTAGTGGTTTCCATAGAGCAACAGGGTCAGCTCTAATTTTTAGATTCTCATTAAAATTATTAGCAACAATACTATTAGAATTATCGTTATTGCAAAGGGGATTATGCTTTTTGGGTCTGCGGGTTCTCTGTAAAGGCTTTTCTTCTCTATGTCCCTTAGGATCTCTTTGGAAAGCCCATTACTCGAGGGAGGAACCGCCGCTTCATTTATGTCTCCCTTGAAAAACTTCATTTTTAGGGCTATTTTCGCCTCCTCAAATATCCCTAATAGATTTTCAATAACCTCTCTTTTTTCGCAACCGGTTAGTCTTGAAAAATCTCTAATAGCCTCTTCATTCAATTCGATTTTATAGGTTCTTGATAGGAGAAGCCTGGAAAGCCGCTCTAGTGCATATTTAGCTATCTCCTCTGCGTCGGGACCAATTATGCAGAGCACTGGATCATGATAAACTTTCCGCGTCTTCACAACGTAATCAAGCAAATAAATAGTGTTTCTCCCATTAGATATAACATAGGCTTTATCCGCCCTTTCCCTCCTCAGCGACGTATAAACGTCAAGCCGCTGCAGGATTTCGCTTTTTGCATCTAAAAGCGGAAGCATATGATAACCGTTTTTCTCGTCATCGATTATGCCGCTTAGTGATATGACAATATCCTTCAGAGTTAACGCTTCGGATGATATCTGAGCAAAAATTCTTCTAGAAGAAATATCGGAAATATCTTTTTGAACCAAAATATTCATTTTCCTTCCCCAATTTTTATTTTGCTTCTCTCAGATTTACGCTTTTCTCCTAACTGGCAAAAATAACGCTGAAAATAGCTGAATGGCGCCTACTTATTATGCGTATTTGATGGTGATATAATAAAGTTTAACTATTCCCCTGTCCGAAACGAGAACCCCTATGTTTACTTCACCGCTCTCTTCGCTCCACTGATATACTTCGCTACAGTTTTGAGCGTACTGCTGAATAAACCTGTTTACTGTGGATTCCGCCTTTTCCCATTCATTCTCAGTTATGTACGTGGCATTATCGACTCTGATCCACACATCGCCGCTTATCTTCGTAGGCTTAACCACACTTAATCCCTTCTCGACGAACAGATTTAAGATCCTGTTGAGTCTTTCTTCCGCCTCGGTCTTAACAACTCCTCCAACCAAAGCATAATAGGCGTGAGCTGCATCTGATCCAACAGCTACTTGCGTTCCAGTCGTTGCATCTATTACACCTATGAAAGCCATCTTCGTTATAACAGCATTCGCGATTTCAGCCTCAATATAAACCGGGATAAAATAGTACAGGTTATTACCAATCGAATAAAGCAGTATGTTGCCAAATCTTCTGCTGGTGAGAAGAGTTAGCTGAGTGCGAACATAATCGTCCGTTTCAAAAGCCTGCAATGCAGCTGATGGACCTATAAATTGGGTTGTTGCATTTGGCACGCTATATAGTTCCATGCGGCCAAGCTGAGGGCCGCCATAAGCAACGTAGAGGCCGGCTAGGTTTCTCCCTGGTGAAGCTTGAAATTCAACCAGCTGCAGGCCAACGAAATGCGGCTGATTTCCCACAACCATGAGGACGTATAGAACTTCGGTTGCTCTAGGCCTCTCATAGAACTGAGAGCCCGACCTCCAGATGAAGGGATCTTCCACATGGAAGTAAAAGTCTACATCCAGCTGGCCCGGTTGATTATGCTTGCCAAGCAGGGCTTCTGGATATCGTAGTTGGGGTATAAGCCATTCTGGAGGATCGCCCCATGAGGAATAATATTTCCTATAAAAGTCAACTAGGAATCCATCAGGCTTTCCCACAATGTACCCTTTCATTTCCCCATTTTCAACATCTACAAGTACGACGGCGAAGAATCTGAGATACGAGCTTGCTGAAAAACCTGAGTGCATTGGATAATCAACATATACTTGAACAGCATAGTACACGCGGTTTCCGTCGCTCACCAAGTAAGCATCCGGATCAATCTTTAAGCCGTATATAAGTATGTTACCAACTCTTTGAAAGATGTCTCTGCAATAGAGCATATTTATGCTCTCTTGGGGCGGGGAGAATGCAAAGCCTAACTGTCCCTCCATAAGGAACCATAAGACTCTCTGCCATCCGGAGAGAACATAGTCGGGTTCCCCAGGGTAGGAAACGTTTCCTATCTCGCTAAAACCTTTAACGTTTGTATAAACATTTGTGTGGAATCCTTCACCGTAATAAAGGAGCGGCTCCCTTGGGATTCCAAATGCTTCAGTAACCGGAACAAACTCTCCGCTGTGGCTGTCAATAACAATGATCTTCGATGTATGCGTGTATATTAGATGAGTGCTTATCCAATCTTGACTTGGATACGAAATTGTTGTAGGCGCCGCCCAATATTCCCGTCCACCTATATAAATGATGTCGGAGTCGCTCAGCGTCATCCAGTTAACGCCTATCTGATTCTTCATTTTAGTGTAGGCTGCATTTTGATCCCACTGCCTAACTAAAGAGAGAATTTTTGTAACATTTCCTGTTGGAATCTCTGAAATCAAATGACGATCTATCCCATCTATTCCCGCAGCCCATCGTGTAACAGCAATCTGCTTTTCAGTTAAAGGCTTCCACTCATACTGGATCCAATTATTGTTCCAGTTCAATTTGAAAAAGGCTATAAAACCCGTGTTAACAAGCAGTATTCCGATTATAGCCAAAGCAAGTATTGTAAATATCATTTTTCTACGCTTGGCAAGCGCTGGCCCCACCTCGAAACCGCCAAGATGGAAGAAGATGGATGCAATTATGAAACCTATCAGAAGTACAAGGCAGATGAAATAGTCAAAAAGGGTTGTAATATCCATGCTCCAATAGGGGGATCCCAGAATTATGCCTAAGACAATGCATGTTAATATTATGAAAAAGTCCCTTATCCACAGATTTCTTCTTTCCATGAAAAAGTGTTTAATGAGCTTAGCAGCCATCCTAACGGCTATGACCGCGAGAATTGTTGCTGACAAAATGTAAATTAGGCGGTATTCAACTTCTAAGGTGGGCATTAGCTTAATAAGCTCGGAGCTTGAGGCGGGAAAAACCGGTAAAACAAGTATCCTTGGTATCAAGTTCCAGTCTCCGATGCCTGTTAGCATCATATAGAAGATCGGAGTGACTTTTCCTAGGAATGGTATACCGTTTATGGATGCTATAATATAGAATGCTGTTGCCCACTTTAGAATCTGCCACAGAAACCATAAGGTCTTTCTAGCTTTAAGAGAGAAGGTGAAGGAAAGTTCACTGAAAGTTTCAGGACCATATGTGCGTTCCCTAATAGCGCTTCTTAGGGATTCCCATGCCTCGTAGAGGTCGCTGCGTCCCGGAAGGGGATTTAAAAATAGTAGCCCTAAAATGCCTGCTAAAATAAAGGTATAGTTATGGTAGAAAACTGTGCTGAACCAATCGATTCCAGCTTTCCGACCATACATTTCCTCAAGAATCATCCAATTAAGCCAAACATAAACTCCATAGAGGAGAAATATGGCGATTATTGTTGCTAAAATGAGCCAAATCCAGTAGCGACGAAGAAAACTTGGTTTTTCGTACATCATATTGAAGCCATCTCCTTCTCCAGCTAACATGAGTAGAATGTCCACGGGGAATATATAAAGATGCGTTTCAACACAGGTTTCCACCCACTCATTTAAGCAGAATGACATCAAAAATTGGATATAATGTTATAAGATTTTTAAACAAACGGTATCTCTAAATTCTGACCAGCATCTAATAAATATGTGAAGTTGAATTTTTCAAGAATTGCAATCCTTTTTCTTTGCTAGGTGCACGCACCCATGAAAGTAAACGTAATTATGCAGAAAGAAACAAGCCTTGAGTTTGAAGTTTATGAAAGCGGAAAAAGAAAGTGAAAAACAAGATGTCTGCAACTTAAAAAACGTTCAGGTAGCTGATATTCTAGAGGTGGTAATTACATTTTAGGGAGCTTAACGTTAATTACGATTTTTCCGTTCTACTGCTTTATGGACAAAAGATTTTAATATTATTCTGTGCATAATCCCGTAATTAAAAGTGGCGAATGCTTAAGATTGCGCGCCTCAAAATGTGAGAAAGCCATCGCAAGTGCAGTAATCCATAAAGAAAATAACGAAAGATTAAAATAAATAAGAATTCGAGTGAGATGTGAATGTGTCTTTTAAAGGTTTATTTAGATAAAGGAAAATTGGGTAAGAAGCTTGTTGCTGAAGAAATTGCTTTAGTCACTAAAGAGAGAGGTAAAATTAAACTTAAAAATTTGGAGCTTGAAGAAATAAGCTTATATGATGTTGAGATCGTTTTAATTGATGCATTAAATTCAGTGTTGCTTCTAAAAAGGAGAGGTAACCAAACTTGAAGATAATGGTATGTGGGAAAGGCGGCTCAGGGAAATCCGTAATCTCCGTTTTAATGGCTAGAGCATTAACCAAAAATTTTAAAGTATATTTAATAGATTCCGACGAATCCAACGTTCTGCTTCCTAAACTTCTAGGTGTTAAGCCGCCAACACCCCTCATTGAGTACTTAGGAGGAAAGAGCAGCATATTCCCGAAGGGGGAGATAAACATAGTAAAGGCTTTAGAAAAAGCTGGTGAAGGAATTAGACTAGGCAATTTACCTCCAGAATACATTTCTTCTTCATCAGAAGGAATCAAGCTAATAACCATAGGCAAGGTTAGAAACTTTGGCGAAGGGTGTGCATGTCCACTAAATTTTCTAACAAAAACATTACTCAAAAACCTAAAGCTAGATGAGGATGAAATAGTGTTAGTGGACACTGATGCTGGAATAGAGCATGTTGGGAGGGGAGTGGAAGAAGGCTGCGATACCATACTGGTCGTTGCAGACCCAACGGCCGAAGCCCTGATGCTTGCAAAAATCCTCAAAGAAACATCTCAGAAATTCAACAAAAAATTTTGGTTAATACTGAATAAAGCTACTCCTAAAATAATTGAGCATGTTAAAGAAAAAGCGAAAAACTTAGATCTTGAAATCAGTGGGACAATCAGCTTTGATGAGGAAATCTTCGAATCCTGCATGGAGGGTGAGGTGTTGCATGCAAAGAATGCATCTCGCGATATAGAAAAAATCTTAAAAATCATTAATCTAACCTAAGACGCTTAAGTAACATCCGTCTGCTCAGTTCGAAGGAATTTTTCACTTTATATTTTTGGATAAGAAACTGAAAACATTGGGAGAAAACATGGATCACGAATTGATAAAAAAATTTTTGGATAAGCGAAACATTTTTGCTGTTGTAGGAGTCAGCCGCAACCCCAAAAAATATGGCCACCAAGTATATAAGAGTCTGAAGAGCGCTGGATATAAAGTATATGCTGTAAATCCGAACGCGCAGGAAATTCTAGGCGATAAATGCTATCCAAATCTAGAGAGCTTGCCCGTTAAACCCGATGTAGTCAGCATCGTGGTTCCCCCACAGGTAACGGAGCAGGTGGTTAAAACCTGTAAGAAGCTTGGAATTAAAAAGGTGTGGATGCAGCCAGGCTCAGAGTCGAGGAAAGCCATAAAATTCTGTGAAGAAAACGGTATTGACATTGTGTATGGTGTTTGTATCATGATTCAAAGGGCAAAAACACAACGTAATAAATTAATGGCGGAATCAAATGGATAGATGGTTTCTGAAGGCTTTTCATTTCTATGAACGACTTCCCCAGAGTGTTTATTAATTTTGCATTAGTTTTATTTAATTGCATGCAACTGCACATACTACTCTTCCAGAGCCGTTTTCAACATATTTTTCTCCAATTACTTTCGCTTTTCCTTCCAAACTTTCCATGCAATAGCAACGGGAAAAATCAATTATAATATCGAGCTTTCGTAGAAATCTCTCCGTTCTCATACCTATATAAGTCCAGAAATGTGGAAGCCGCCTACAACGGCATATATTTTTTACTCCCAAAATCTTCTGAAAGAACTGCCAGCATCCTCCCTGCATATTTTATGCACCTATTTCCATCAACAACCGCTATTTTTGAAATCCTGAATCACTCAGCGTTACTTCCTCACCTTCATTTTTTCCTTTCTTCTTCCAAGTTTTAGCTTATATTGAAGAACCAAGAGTTTCTCGGGTGCTAGCAATTTACTAGTTACGTAGACCACCATTAAAGTTAGAATTGCTGAATATGGAATTCCATATAGAACCTCAGGAGGCATGGTGGATATGATCATTTCCTTAGACATTATCATGGGATATGATGTTGGCAAAGCATAAATTAGGAGCTGAAGGAAAAGCGGCAAGTTTTTTATATCGCCGTACATGATGAGGAGAGAAGGTATTAAAACTGGGATTATCACTACTCCTAGGAGCGATGTGGACATCCTTACATCACTACTTAAGGCTCCTATGATGACGCCCAGAGAAGTTATGAAAAATATGGATAAAATCAAGCTTATAGCCAAAAGCGCATAGTTTTCTGGTGGTGGAAGCGGTAACACCTCAAGAACCCCTTCAACCCTAAACTCTTGACCCATAAAACCGAAAAACCCTTGGAAGTATAGGAGGAAACCTAATGTGAACATTATGCCTCCCAAAACTGCGATAACGGATGATCCTAAGAGCTTAGCCATTAATATTTCATATCGACTTACGGGAAAGGTTAAGAGAGTTTCTAATGTTTTCTCTTCATTTTCGATCGCTGTTGCCGTCGCAGCTATTTGAGTCACTATTATTGATAAAACAAAAAGAATTAGAGGTATCATTATGCCATACCCTATCACTAGCTGCCCAAAAATAACTTGGAGAGGAGCGCTTATAATCCTATCCTTAATCACCGTGTACCCTGTCACGTTCAGCGGTTTTCTTATGACTTCAGGCTCAGCTTCAGGAGCTATTTTGGATATCAACATGGAACTCAAAATCTCTGAGGATGCATCCAAGATTTTATTTACAGTCGACTGCGCTCCTATTGAGCTCATTCCAATACTTTCTACAATAGAGTAG
This sequence comes from uncultured Candidatus Bathyarchaeia archaeon, assembly GCA_964637155.1. Taxonomy (GTDB): domain Archaea; phylum Thermoproteota; class Bathyarchaeia; order Bathyarchaeales; family DTEX01; genus DTEX01. Next base: position 2,880 of record CAZWWD010000008.1, on the reverse strand, counting down.
ACCTCAACCTTAGCTCTTTCAAAACCTAGCAGGGATTCCCCGAAGCCTTGCGGGATCACTAGTAGAGCTTGAGATCCAGACGCCTTAGCTTTTTCAATGGCCTTAAGTAAGCTTTCATCGCTGATTTCCATAATTTTTAAGCCCAGATTATCTAGGAGGGTGATGAAGCTCCTACTAACGTTTGTTCTATCATGATCTATAAGAGTGACCTTTAGGCTTCTGGTTGCAGATTCTCCCACATGACTCATCGCCGTCGATATTGCAAACCCCATCAACGGCAACATTATGATGGGAATTATGAGCCCTATGTATATTCTGGGATCCCTTAGGAGATCTTTAATCTCCTTTTCCACTAGAGGTCTTAGCTTCCCCATGCTCTCACAACCTTCATGAAAACATCTTCAAGATTCGGCGCTCCATACTTATTTTTGAGAGCTTGGGGCTCACCTAAGGCCATTATCTGACCGTGATGGATGAGGGCCAGCCTTGAGCATAAATGTTCAACTTCAAGCATGTTGTGACTTGAAAGGATGACGGAGCGTCCCTCCGAAGTATACTCCTTTATAATTTTCCTCACATATTGAGCATGAAATACATCTAAGCCGGCTGTAGGCTCGTCTAGAATGGCTAGTTTAGGTTCGGTCATAAACACTCTGGCGATCTGAATCCTTCTCTTCATCCCTTTACTGTAGGTTTTCATTTTATCTGTTATTCTCTCACCTAATCCGGAGAGTTTAACTGCTTCTTCAACAGCTTCCTCAGCATCAGTTTTCGATTCAAAATATATTCTTGCCACAATTGACAGATATTCATAGCCAGTTAGATTCCTATAGATTCCTGCATCTTCAGCGAGATATGAGATTAAAGAACGAATTTTAGAAGCCTCACTTATAACATCATAGCCTAAAACCCTCACGTAACCGGATGTGGGTAGTAGAAGAGTTGCAAGAATCCTAAGCGTTGTAGTTTTCCCAGCTCCGTTCGGCCCTATTAAACCGAAAATTTCCCCTTCATCAACACTGAAAGTTACATTTTTTAAAGCGATTAAATTCCCAAAATACTTAACAAGATTCTTAACTTCAATAGCCATGCTTTTAAGCATACCAGCTCACTAAACTATCTCATCCCAAGCTTATACTTAACCATTATTTGAAAAGAGGAAATGAATCTAAGATTAAATAAATTTCTTCTTTATTTTTACTCAAGAAATCTCTTCAATCAGCTTATCCGCCTAGTCCTCTACAGCTTCATGTTGCTGGAGTAAATTCGCAAAGACTTTTCCGGAAGATAAAAAATTAGCGTATGTTTGCCTATGTGAAGCTTCCTCCGGATATTCAAGTAAAGGAGATAAAAGAGGGGCTGCTTTTTCTATTTAAGAAAGCTCACTTATCCACTCGTCCAGCTTTTTTCTAGCTTCTTCATCACTCATCTGTATTGGAGGATGCTTCATGAAGTATGCTGAAGCATAGGTTAGGCAGCCTTCTGCACCCTTGTCTAAAGCTAACTGAGCACATCTTATCGCGTCTACTGCTATTCCGGCAGAGTTTGCTTTATCGTCAACTTCAAGTCTCATCTCCATGTTGAAGGGGATGTTAGCGAACATTCTCCCCTCGATTCTTATGAATGCGAGCTTTGTGTTTCCCAGAAATGGAATGAAGTCGCTTGGACCTATATGGATGTTGTTTTCTGGGAGCTTATGCTCTTCTGGTATAAGGCTTTGAATAGCTTCGGTCTTGGAGATTTTCTTGCTTGTAAGTCTTGATCTCTCAAGCATATTAAGGAAGTCAGTATTTCCGCCCACATTTATTTGGTAGGTTCTGTCTATAACTGCCCCTCTATCGATGCAGAGCTTAACGAGGGTTCTGTGGGTTATGGTTGAGCCTACTACGGCTTTTATATCGTCTCCAATAATGGGAATATGCTTCTCATAGAACTTTCTCTCCCAGCTTGGATTCGAGGCGATGAAGACTGGAATGCAGTTTACGAAGGCGCATCCCGTTTCTAATGCAACTGAAGCCCAAAATTCTGTTGCCTTTTGACTTCCAACAGGCAAATAGTTGAGGAGTATTTGAGTGTCAGTTTCTTTTATCTCTCGGATTATTTCTCTCCTCAATTCATTCACAGCTCTTGTCTGTCTGATTGGTTTGATCATACTGGCAACGTAAATTCCAACTCCATCAAGTATTGGTGCTTCCTTAACTATGGTGTCACCGCAGTTACTTACAGAGTCAACCCACCTAACGTAATTTGGGTTAGCGTAGATGGCCTCCTTAAGTGGGCGGCCTATTTTATTCTCTCCAATATCGAATGCGCTTGCAAACTTAATGTCTTCTATTCTGTAGGGTCCTATTTTTTCATGCATAAGGCCGATCTTAAAGTTTCTGTTTCTTTTGTAGAATTCTATTCCCTGAGCCAAGCCTGCAAAGCAGTTTCCTACTCCAACCACTCCAACTTTTATTTTGGCCATGAATATTCTACAATACTGTAAAATATTTAAATTTTTATATTATCGTAAAACACTAAATTAAATCATGGTAAGGGAACCTGTAGAAAGGCTAAAAGAGAAGGTGTTAAAGGAGAACCTTTGGCTCTTCCTATTCAAAGTTCTTGAAAACAAAGACGAATATGCATATAACTTGAGGAAGAAAATTAAGGAAAGATTCGGCTTCTTAGCAGGTAAAGTCACAAGCTATAAAGTGCTTTATCTCCTTGAGAAGGACGGATACGTGGAATCCTATGTTAAGGAGCGCAGAAAATACTATAGATTAACAGAGAAAGGATTAGAACAAATTAGAAAGGCCAAAGAGTTTCTGATAAATTTAGGCTCATCACTTTAAGCATCAGCAATTGAACTCTTTACGCTGATTTCCAAAGTCATCA
>CAZWWD010000007.1:0-30230 GCA_964637155.1 uncultured Candidatus Bathyarchaeia archaeon | reverse complement strand
GATTTAGATCGCCATAAGCTGGCTGAAATACTCTCCCTCTAACCACTAAAGCTCACGTTATGAAATTTGTTAATCCAGCCTCCCTAGCTAGCTCTATTGCCCGCCTCATCTCTTCGGTGGTCAATCTCCTGCGCAGCTCCGGAACTTCGTAGGCTCTCCATTCAGGTCTATACTGGAACATAACATTTGTTCTAACATTTTCGCCAAGGTTCTTCGCAATCCACTTCAAAATATGCTTTGTACAACACTCCAGATGACCTGGTAACACTAAAACACGTATTATGAGTTCACCATACTTATTGCCGTAAATATGATTTCTTGTGCAAACCTTCCAGTAGTTAGGTGCATCCGAAATCCTCTTCGCGCAGTCAAAGGGACCATATTTAAAGTCTAGGAGGTAAACATCAACGAATCCAGCTAGAAGCTTGGCAGTTTCCTCACTATAGTAGGAGTTTGAGTTCCAGACTACTGGAATATTAACGTTTACATGTTTGAATGTTTCAAGCCACTGCTCCAGCCAAGGGGTAGGTTCGCCGCCAACAAGATTAGCGTTTCTGCAGCCGCTCTCACGTAGCTGCTCAACGGCTAAAGCCAACCGCTCAGGAGTGTAAACTTCACCTGCCTCCATCCACTGGGATATCGTCCAATTCTGGCAGTGCAGGCAGCGGATTGTGCAGCCCATAGTGAAAATTGTTCCAGATGGAACCAGTTCGGGTTCTTCACCTATATGCTCGAAAATCGAGGAAACCGTTATCTGCGTTCCGCATCTGCAGTAACCTAGCTCACCTTTTATGCGGTTTACTCCGCACCGCCTATTACAGAGGTGGCAATGCTCTAAAATTTTGTTAGCGATGGCGATTTTAAGGTCTAAATAGGATTTTTCTGGGACATCAAGGTCCTCTAGGCTTTTTCTTCCAGAATCTATCTCATTCTGGAGCATATAGAACTTTTCGGTTAGCCTATCATGTTTAACCCACAAATCTCTAAGCGGGGAGGCCTCATCAAATTCGGCTGGAAGCCTCTTCGCTATCATAAATTTAGCTGGTTTCTTATCTTGCATAACAGCGAAGTATCTGGCTAGGCTGGCTCTAGCCCTCTCATCATATAGTACTTCAACGGCGTCTCTTCTAAAAATACGCCACATGAACCCTCAAGAGAAAATGTGAATGGAGAAACTATTAAGAGTTTAGGAAAGAATTTTTGCCCTTTCCCTAGAAACCAAACTTAATGTCGTATAGAGCTCCCTTAGAATCAGCTCCCAGATGTGGTAATGCCATCATTAATGATCGAAGTAATGCAAATTATCTAGGCTAGATTATTGGATATGGTAGAGAAAAACCTGATTTATAGAATTTCCCCTTTATGGCTATTTTATATCCGCACTTTGGGCATCGCATATCATCCGTTAGGTTCCATCTTATTATGTCAAACCCATATCTTTTTATGACCAGTTCTTGGCAGTTCGGGCAATAGGTGTTTTCGTATCTATGTCCCGGAACATTCCCGAGGTAAACGTAGTTCAGCCCAGCTTCTTTAGCTGTTTCATAAGCCTTCTCAAGAGTTCTTATTTCCGTTGACGATATATCAATCAACTTATAATCTGGATGGAATCTTAAGAGATGAAATGGGGTGTCTTCGCCTAGATTTTCTCTGATCCATGATGCTAGCTCCTTTATCCTCTCCATTGAGTCGCCAATCTTCGGCACAACCAAATTCGTTACTTCAATATGTATGTTCCTTTTCTTCATCTCCCTAAGGGCTTCAAATATTGGTTCAACGGAGGGAACCGCAGAGAATTCCCTATAGAAATCTGGGTCCCCCCCACCTTTAAAGTCAACTGTTGCAGCATCAAGGTAAGGTGAAATCTTCTCGATAGCTTCAGGAGTCATGTAGCCATTTGTTACAAAAGTATTGAATAAACCATGCTTATGGGCGAGAACAGCTGTGTCATAAGCGTACTCGAAGAAGATGGTGGGTTCAGTGTAGGTATAGCTTATTCCTTGGCATCCATTGTTCAATGCGGACTTAACAACCTCTTCAGGCGGGAAATATCTGCCAACGATATCCCGCTCTTGACTGATAGCCCAGTTATCACAGAATTTACAGTGAAAGTTGCATCCCACAGTCGCTATAGACATCACAAGGGCTCCGGGATGAAAATGCGAGAGGGGTTTTTTGCCGATTGGATCAACATTAGCCGCACATGCTTTAGCGTAATTTAACGAGTATAATTTTCCATTTTCATTTCTTCTGACACCGCAGAAGCCTGTTTTCCCCTCAGGTATCGTGCATCTGCGTGCACAAAGGTTACATTTAACCCGCCCATTCTCAAGCTGCTCATAAAGCATTGCTTCACGTTTAGGCATCAGAAACGCTCCTTTATTTATGGCTGCGTACAAATCTAACTATATCTAACGCCTAATTTAATTGTTTCCTCCGGTTTTTCATCAAGCATTTTGTAGGCTTCAACAACATTTTCAAATTGTACTATCGGCGAAAGTAAATTATTTACTTTTAGGAGCTTCTTCTTAAAGAGCTCCATGACTGTTTGATAGATCCTCTCTCTATTCCATAGAGGATAGTCCCGGTAAGGTTCGCTTTCAATTCGTGCACCAGAGATCATTATGTGACGGTTGAAGTGCCATTCTTCCCCTAGATTAAGCTCCCTCGCTTCACCATGATACCATGAAACTGGCACTATTTTTCCGCCATAGCTCGTTCCCCTAATCGCTTGATGCAGAGCTGCGTAGGAACCGCTTGTTTCTATAGATATGTCAACACCCTCCCATCCTGTAATCCTCTTGATTTCTAAACCTGCGTCGCAGGAAGTAGGATCGATCACGGCATCCGCTCCATAAGTCTTCGCTAGATTCCGCCTTTTTTCTACGGGTTCAATACCTATTACAAGTGATGCCCCTGACAGTTTTGCCATCTGAACCGTCATAAGTCCTATTGCGCCAAGCCCAAAAACTGCCACCCTATCACCCAACCTAACATGTCCCTCACGGACCGCCATTAAGGCCACTGTTGCTGGATCAATACAGACTATCTCCTCGTCGCTAAGCTCCGGAGGCGCATGGTTAACGTTTTCTTCATAGACTGTGTGGGTTTCCCTGATTGGCAGATAACCATAAACTCTGTCGCCTTTTTTAAATTTCTTGACTTGACTCCCAACCTCAATTACTATGCCAACAGTCATATTACCAAGCTTTATCGGAAAGGATATAGACCAACCCTTACCCCCGCGTTTAGGCATAAATAAGCCGGTTTCGGGGTCGAAAGACTTTTTAGAAAAGGGTGATAGTCCTCTATAAATTAGTAGAGTTGTTCCATGTTTTTCAGCTGAGAAGCAACTTTTTATTCGTATCTGATTAGGCTTGAGAGGAGGCTCCTCATATTCCACTAAAAGCGGTTTCCTAGGAGCTATAGCTACTAACTCTTTTGGCATTAAGAAGCGCCCGCCAAAAAAAAATATAAATGATGCTCTAGAACTTGTGGGAAAGGATTCTCCGAGGTTTCCTAGTCCTTTATACCCTCAAGAAGACTCATGACATTCCATAGTCTTACACGAGTATAGGGCGGCATATTAGGGTCTTGAAGTATTTCGTCAATAACCGATATAGCATTTGAAGCCCTAACACCTAGGGTGTATTCTGTTGACTGTAAAATATCCATTGCCTCCTTAGCTGTTCTCCTTATATTTCTTGGAGTTGTTGTATCCTCTGAAACCTGTCCAAGAATTGCTAAAGCTTGCTTCACTTTCTCCTCATATTCTTTAAGCTTCCTCTTACTAACCAAACCCGAAACACCTCCATAGGAATAAACATTTTCTTAGCTGAATTCCCAGTCAATTGTAACTTAAATTTACCATTAACCCAATAGATTTTATATTGTTTTTCTACTTATTACGCTTTACGCTCACCTATCTTCCTCTAAATTTTTAAAGTAGATATTGAGGTGATGATTACGCGAGTAGTACCGCTCCACTCGGCTTATACTTGCCCTTAATTGAATATCCAGTTAGGTTTGCTAACTTATTTGCGAAGGCTTCTACATCCTCCATGTATGGCATGGCTTCCCTCGGCAATCTCGCCCTGCTTTGCCCAACCCACTCATATGCTTTAACCTCAACAAAGTTTGGTTCAGCTTTCTCAACGATTTTCGCATAGCCCTCAATGTTCTCCGTGTTCCACCCCTTAATCACAGTAAACCTAAGGACTCTACGTGTCTCTAGGCTTGGAAGCACTTCCAATGTTCTATTTAGTCGCTCCCACGCGTCTTTCATAAGCGGCCTAGCGATCCTAATATATGTGCTTTTATCTGGCGCTGGAACACTAACGTAGAGCTGGAAAGGAAGCGGGTTCATGCGTTCCAGCGCCTCAGGTATTGTTCCATTTGTAACTAGAAATGTTATCATACCTCTCTTTTCAGCCTCAACTACGAGCTCCGATATTCTTGGATAAAGTGTTGGTTCACCAGTTAGGCTCATGGTCATCATAGTCGGTTTTAGGGCTTCCTCAAATTTTTCTTTACTAACTCGGGGGTTTCCCTTCCATCCTGAGAGCAGCTCCTTTCTTTTTTCAATCAGCTCCTCTATGATTTCCGCGGGCTCATCAAATTCTTCTAAGCCTAGTGGGAATTCCCTCCAGTTTAAACCCTCCCTATCGCCTGAATGTATTCTCCAGCAATACAGACAATGACAGTTGCATCCTATATAAGGCGTCATCTGCATGCACCTGTGGCTCTTAACCGGTGGATACCACAATTCTTTATAGCAGACTCTGCCGGATCTTAGGCTCTCTTTAGTCCACTGGCAAATCTTAACAGCGCTATGAAGATGTTTGCCCACAAGCCTATAACCTTGCCTATGATAGATCTTTCTTATTTCCGGTGGAATCGGTTGAGCTCTATCTTCCTTCATTTTTTATGTGCCTCATTACTCTCCGTGCAAAAGGATTTAACTGAAACGAAAAATATAAAGATGCCTTGGATAAATCGGTGTTCGAGTCTTTCAAGTGCTTTAACGTGTTTCCTTGAGAAGGCTTATTTCCGCCTCTAGGCTTCTAATTTTTTTGTCGATGTTAAACATGAGTTTATTTATAACTTCGTTTAATTGCCAAAGCCTTTTCTTGAGCTCTTTCAGAGCTTCAATTTTCTCCTTTATAGTTGCATCTTCATCCAGCAGGATTACTTTCACAATTTGCATGAACACGGGGGTTGTTTCGTCGATTTCAACTGGGTGAATTGGAGCAAGCTGCTTTAATAACCATTTCCTAATCGCTGAAGCTATGTTAAAATGTTTCTCGATGACCTGTCTGAAAGCCTCTCTACCCCTATCCGTTATTGCATAAACCTTTATTCTCCTTTTCTGTTGATGCCATTCGCCCCTAATCAATCCATTAGCTTCCAGCTCTTTTAAGGCAGGATAGAGTGATCCAGCCGTAGGCGTTAACAGGTCGAAGGTGTTCTCCCTTATCTTTTTAATTATTTCATACCCGTGTAAGGGGCCCCTTAACAGCGTATATAAGATTGCCAGCTTAAGGTAACCCCTCTTTATCTGCTCCTTCATTACCTCCATGCTTTTCTCCATTTTAGACAACAACACTTATATAAGGTTCTTCCTATATGAATATTTCGGATTCCTATATATAGGATTCCGATAGAAAGGAATGGGGCAGTTTATTAATAAGCCAGCGGACTAGAACTGAGGGTGTGAAAAACATGGCAGGTTCTAAGAAACCGCTAATAGAGCTGGTAAATGTTAGTAAAGAATATAGAGTAGGCGACATATTGACTGTAGCCCTTAAAGAAGTTAACTTTAGCGTTCATGAGGGGGATTTAGTTGCCATAATGGGTCCCTCCGGTTCCGGGAAGACAACCCTACTCAACATGCTTGGGCTTCTTGATAGGCCAAGCAGCGGCAAAATAATCTTTGATGGAATGGATATATCGAAGCTTAGTGACAAGGAGCTCGCTAACCTGAGAAACCTGAAATTAGGCTTCGTTTTTCAAACTTTCAACCTAATCAACAGATTATCAGTCTTCGAAAACATAGAGCTCCCCCTCATACCCAGAGGAGTTCCGCGAAGTCTAAGAGCTGAAATGGTTAAGGAAGCCCTGCTGAAGGCGGGGGGAAGCCTTGAATGGCTAAAGAAAAAACCCAATCAACTTTCAGGTGGACAGCAGCAGAGAGTTGCGATCGCTAGGGCAATAGTTGGGAATCCGCCCGTAATTTTAGCTGATGAGCCAACCGGGAACCTTGACAGAGCCTCCGCGAAAACAGTTGTTGAGACATTCCTAAACCTAAATAGGGAAGGACGTTCTATAGTGGTTGTAACTCATGACCCGGAAGTTGCAAACTGCATGAATAAAATCTACATAATTAGAGATGGAACGATAATCGGCGAGCATGAAGCCGACCTGAAGGAAGCCCTCATAACCAAGGTGATATAGAAATGAAACCTAAAAGAAAAATAATTGCCCTAATTCTGGTTTTAGCAATCCTATTAACGGATTTTTCATTCTTGATTCCGGTAAAAATCTTATGCGATCAAAAAAACTTTACGATAATTGAAGTTATAGCTAAATCGTCCTCCGGTTCCTCAAAAATTTATCCTGGAAGCAAAAGAGTTAGCCTAAAAATTGAAGCAATGTATTTGAGCAATAAAACAGCTAGAGCTGTCACCGGACACCTAGAACTCCCCTATGGCATAGAATTCAGCGCCGGAAGCGGAAAATCCGCTCCGGCGAGAACATTGAATGGTTCAGTAGCTCTAAAAGTTGAGAAGGGCGACCACGTAACCTTCGACTACTATCTTGATATTTCTGAGCAAGTAGATCCAGGAACATTCACTTTAACCCTGAACATAACCTACCGCCTGGAACTCAACGCAACCCTACTTTCCGAGACGCATGATATAACATTAACTATTTCACCCTACCCGGAAATATATTTGAGGGTTGTTGATGCTTATCTTTCTCCGGCTTCTTCTCCGGGTTCAACCAACACAAACCTTTATGTGCTGTTGGAGAATGCCGGCGAATCCAGAATAGACTCAGCCGACTTCGAAGTAGACCTTCCCTCCCAATTTAGAATTGACAATCCTAGGGTGAGAATTGGCGCCGTCAATGTTAACGAAAGGTTCACTTTAAGTTTTTCAGGGATCTCCATATCGTTAACGGCGTCAACGGGTTTTTACACGGCTAAAATCTATGTGGATGCCACAATGAGAACTGAAGATAACGTGAATTACGAAGATACAAGCTTTGTTAGAGTGCAATTCAAGGTTACAAACCCGCCTGAAGAGGAGCCGATAATGGTTTCGTCTGTTGCGGTGCTGTATCAGGGTTCACCGGCACCTCTCCTCCCATCGGCTAGAGGCGTAACAATCCGAATTACACTAATTAACAGGCTTCCGGACGCGGTCAGCGCAATGATTATAACACCTGAACTCCCTAATGGAATAGTTTTGCAATCGATGTCTGGAACATATATTAATGGAATGACTCCAGGCGGTTCATGCTTTCTTGACATGACAGTAAATGTTAGCTCAAGCATTCAGCCTGGAAGATACGATATACCGCTAAGTATTTCGTATGTTAGGATAGTTTCCGGCGCATCCTACATGGGGGAGCAGGCCATAAACATTACAGTAACCGTGGAAAGCCCCCACAGTTATCTGCCTGAAATCTCGCTTACCACAGCATATTGGGGATCAACAAACCCGACCCTAGTGTATAAAGGATCCCAACATGTTCCGCTGACCTTAAGATTTATGAATAACGGCCGATATGATGTTGTTGGCGGGGTTGTTAATGCAAGCTCAGAATTTTTGAAGCCTATAAAAGATTCAGACGCATTATCAGTCAGGCTTGCACCCGGAGCCTACTCGTCCGTAACGCTATATTATGATGTAAACGCGGAAGCTGGAAATATTCCCCTTTACATTTCAGTAGGCTACTTTTTTGATGCTTTTGGAACGCACATAAAAGTAACTAGAAATTTCGTTGTTTATCTTCCAGTTGAAGAGTATCCGGAGATCGATTTGAGGGTTGTTGATGCTTACTTGTCGCCTGCCTCCTATCCGGGTTCAACCAACACAAACCTCTACGTAATACTGGAGAACGCTGGCAAATCAAGAATAGACTCTGCAAACTTTGAGGTTAGCCTCCCCCCAGAGTTCACCGTTAAAAACCCAAGAGCCAGTGTTAGCGCAGTTAACCGTGGTGAAAGATTTACCCTAGTATTTTCCGGAATCTCCATACCGTCAGATACTCCCACAGATACATATCACGCTGAAATCTACGTAGACGCTACAATGAGAACCGAGGATGACTATGTAAGCTACAATGAATATGCAAATATTGACTTATGGTTTAAAATCACCGCTATGCCCAAGGAGCAGCCGATAATGGTTTCGTCTGTTGCGGTGCTGTATCAGGGTTCACCGGCTCCGCTTCTTCCCTCAGCAAGAGAAGTAACGATCAGAGTGAGTTTAATCAATAGGCTTTCTGAAGCGGTTAGCGCAATGGCTATAACACCTGAGCTCCCCGAGGGAATAATTTTGCAATCAGTTTCCGGAACCTATGTTAATGGGATTCCGGCTGGCAGCTCAGCCTACATCGATCTCACAGTTAACGTTAGCTCGAGCATTCAGCCTGGAAGATACATTATTCCACTAAACATATCCTATGTGAGAATAGTCTCCGGGGCCTCCTATATGGCGGATCAGACTGTAAATGTGACAGTAACCGTGGAAAGCCCCCATAGTTATCTGCCTGAAGTTTCACTCATATCTGCATACTGGGGATTGCAGAATCCAACCCCCGTATATGAGGGCTCACAGTATGTTCCATTAACTTTGAGGTTTGTTAATGATGGACGATATAATGTTGTCGGCGGAATAGTCAAGGCAAGTTCAGAATTTTTAAGACCAATAAAAGATTCAGAGGCGTTAACAGCTAGGCTCGCGCCGGGAGCCTCCTCCTCAGTAGTCCTCTACTTTGACGTGAACGCTGAGGCTGGGGAAATCCCAGTTAATATATCAATAAATTATGTCTTCAATGAATTTGGAACCCACATAAATGCTACCAGAAGCTTTAGGGTTTACCTTATGGTTGAAAAGTATTCGGCTTCAGCCAGCAATCTAATGGTGGTTAGCTCCGGCTGGCAAAATAACTATAATGTTTTTCCAAGAACCGAAAATGCAACCTATCAGGTAACCCTCGTAAATAGGGCTCCCTTCTCGGTGGGCGGAATAATTTTATCACTTGGGTTGCCGGAAAATATGTCTTCCGGTGGAAACGCATATATTGAAGGGCCTATTAGAAGTCTAGATACTTTCACAGCTTCATTCTCAGTTTCAGTCGGTAACATTCAGCCTGGAAGCTATAATGCGACATTAAAAGCGGACTTTATACTCTTATCTGGCGGACCTGGAGTTAGATGTGTTGAGGAGTTCAATTTAACCATAAATGTGAATGACGATAGTCAAGCTGTGGAGTTTGTTAGTGCAAAATGGTACGAGGGGTCGGTTGGCCCCTACACTTACGGTGCGCATCTACTAATATTTATAAGGAATAATTATGTGGACAGCATGCGGGGAACAATTTTAGAGTTATATCTCCCAGATGGAATGATCAGCGTTCTAGACAATTCCTCATATGTTAAGGTCACACCATTATCTACGAGCTTTACAGGATTCACTCAGCCAATTCAAGCTCGGGACTTAAGCTCTCTCATAAACGCTTATCTAGGTGCCCCCCAAGCTGGTGTAGCCCAAGCGTTTAGCAAAGGGGATATATTGACTTTTATTATTGGTGTTAATATTCTAGATTTAGAGGTTGGAGTTCACTATCTTAACGGTGAACTCTCCTACATAGACCAATGGGGCTCAAAAAGAACCGTGAAGGTGACGATCCCCGTAGCTATTTTGGGGAGAACAGAGTACGTTGAGGTTCATATGAGTGGAAGCCTAAGCATTAGAAGCAGATTTACAAATACCTCTCTGGCAATAAGAAACGTTGGGTCATCACCAATTTATGACGTTTATGTTATCATATCATCATATCAAGGTATGCCGCTTTTAGTGGCATCTCCAACCATCACTCACATCAGAAGAATTGGTGCAAACGAGGAAGTTAATCTACCAATAACTTTAACCTATAATCCGCTGGGATTCCTATCCCAGACTGGCGGAACAACAATCATCACTTATGGTCCCGTTCCATTCCTAGTTTCAATCGTTTATAGGGATGCAAGCGGCTCGCTTAAAAGCTTCAATAACACCGTGGTAGTTGTCGTTGAACCCTTCATAGATCTCCTGGTGAAGGACATTAGAGCCATCGGCAGAAACACCTCGTCAACTATTACAGGAGTCATTGTGAACCGCGGCTCAGCAACAGCCTACCGGGTTGAAGCCATTTTCCAGGTTAATGGAGTAAATCGGTCAATGCTTGTAGGAGACATCGAACCCGGATCTGAACTAGCGTTTAGAGTCGAGGTTCCCAAATATGGGGAGAATGGAACCCTAAGGATAACCTACTACAACATCTTTGATGAGTTCAATTCTAGAGAGATGAATGTAAAAATAGAACCGCAGTTCGAAACAAAAATTACGCCGGTTCAGGAGGAAGGCATGGGCTTTGAAAAATGGATAGTTATAGGGATTGTCGCCGCCTTCCTATCCATTGCAGCCTTCCTCATTTATAGGCTCTTAAGAAAAAGCCGCTCAATCACTAGGGTTTAAGTGAAGAAAAATGAGCCTCCATACAATGCTTCTAGATTTCATGAGGCTGTCATTAAAGGCGTTAAGCGAGAGAAAAGCAAGAGCCTTCCTCACAATAGCTGGCATAGCCATAGGGCCCCTAGTTTTGGTCATGATGAGTTCTGTTGTGAGCAGCTATTCTGATTACATAGTTGAGAGAGTAACATCGCTTGGGCAGAATGCAATAGCTATTTTCCCAACTGAAAACTACAAGCTAGGTGAGGAAGAGCTGAACTTTATAAGATCCCTATCGGAGGTAGCTAGGGCTGAACCATTCTACTCAACACAAGGGAAAGTCAAGAGGGGATCCGAAGAAATTAAAGTCTCCATATTTGCCATAGACTACTCACTGCTTTTCGAGGCTATAGGAAGCTTAGAAATAGCTGAGGGTGAAATCCCGTCCAGTATACTTTACGCTATAGTCGGCAGAAAAGTTGCCTTCAGAGATAATGGAGAGCAATACTTCCTACTCAATGATGTCATAACAGTAACTATTCCAAAGATAGAGAACGAGAAAATAGTCGGTAAGAAAAATGTTAATGTAGTGGTGAGCGCAATCCTCAAGGAGTATGGTGGAGCATTAATAATTGACCCTGACTCAACGATCTTCCTAAATCCTGAAGCTGGCAACAGAATACTCGGCATGAAAGAATGGTCCGGAATATTTGTGCTCGCCCGTGACTCCTCACTTGTAAAGAAAATTGTTTCAACCTTAAGAGACAAGTATGAGGATAGATTGCAGATCATAGCCTTCAGCGCGATAGCTGAGGCAATATCCAGCGTTACTGGCGCAATAAACTTCATAAACTTCTCAACTTCGCTTTCAGCCTTCGCTGTAGCAGTGGCCGGCGTAGCCGCCACAATGATAACGTCAGTCATGGAAAGAACACGCGAGATAGGTGTAATGAAGGCAATAGGATACACGAGCGGCCAGATACTACTACTTATTCTTCTCGAGTCGATAGTAATGAGCTTAGTCGGCGGCTCAATAGGTATATCTTTCGGAATAGTTGGGGCTTACATATTATCGTCTAAGGGGCTGACAATAGGCGGCGTAGGATTAACACTTTCGCTTAGCCCAAAAATATCGCCTACCCTAATAATGCAAACTCTCTCGCTTACAATTATGATAGGATTAACGGGTGGGGCGCTGCCGGCCTACAGAGCCTCAAGAATACCTCCAGTAGTAGCCCTAAGATATGAGTAGGCTGGAAAAGTCGATTAAACGCTAAAAGTGTGGAATTTTGGAAGAATCAGTTTCACTAAATTAGAAAGCATTCACCTATTAGATAATCATGATGATGCTATTCTATGGCGAAATAATTCAACATCGTCTACTGTTCCATCCATATTTTAGCGCTGTTCTATAGAGGGTTAAAATGTTCTCTATCGGCACATCAGGCTGTATATCGTGCGTCGGACCTAAAATAAGCCCAGTTGGCCCTAGATTAAATATTCGTTGCTTAGCTTCTTGAGCGACATCTTCAGGTTTACCGAATGGCAATGTGCTTTGCACGCCGATGGTTCCCTCAAAACATATTTTATCGCCGTAAAACTCCTTCAATTTATTGGGGTTCATGCATTCCGGCTGAACCGGGTTCAATATGTCAACGCCTATTTCAATTAGGTCTGGTATTATCGGTTCTATCCATCCGTCACTATGAAATAGAAAGAAGGCGCCCTTTTTATGGCATAACCTAACCAGCTCAGCATATCTAGGCTTTAAGAAAAGTCTCCACATTCGAGGTGACATCATCATGCCCTTCTGCATGCCCACATCATCCCCGTCAGCTATAACGTCAACTCCAGCCTCACACAATATTGAAGCCTCCTCCATCCTGATTTCATGCAGTTTATCTAAAATCTGATTTACCATCCTAGGATCCGAGAACATCATTCTAATTATCTCAGAGAAACCTGTTAGCTGCCATGCTATCTCCCAGAGATGAGTTATACTTCCGTATAGGCAATAATCTTCAAACTTCCGCCGCATCCTCCTAACGTTGTCTACTGATTCTTCATCAACTTCAGGCCACCTATAATCATCTAAGCTTATACGTTTTAGCGGATGCTCCACGTAAGTGTATGTATAGGTGTGGTTTGGCGCCCATATGCTCCGTATGCCCCATATATCCTCTCTAACCTCAAATCTACCTCTGAATCCTACAGTATAGGCGGGTCCATAAGGCCCCTCTTTTACTTTAACATTTGGAGGAAGATATCCGCCCTTAAGGTTCAAGCTCGAACCAACAATGTCTATTCCCAGAATTTTATTAATTTTCAGCCTACTCTCATAATTCTCATCCCTGATGCCTAATGCCCTTTTTAGGAGTTCATAGGGTTCAGGGCGAATTCTTAAGTTAAGCGGGATCCTATCTGGATCCTCAAGTAATATGCTTCTAATGCAACGTTCCCTTGAGCTGAGCAAGTATGCCCTTCCACTCCACTAAAGTCTATTAATCACATTAATTTAATTTAAAATAATAAATAGACTAACAGACTGATATGTAATTAATGGATAAGCGATAAGGAAAAATACAAGTTTGCTCCTTTTTTAATAATCTAGCATGACGATATCTTGATTATTATGGAGATAGATTAATTTGGCACCCGAGAAAAATTTACGGGTTAAGATTGGGGAGATAAAGAGCGATATAGGGCTTCTAAGAAACCTTGAAATTTCTATTGGCAAAATAATTGGGGAGGAATGGGCTGAAGAAGCTGGTCCAACACCCTTCCCGTCAATAACGGACCTGAGGGAGTGGGATCTCAGACTCCTGCAGCGTTATAAGCCATTCTACATGCCATTCTGCGACCTATGTTGCCTGTGTACATTTGGAAAATGCGATTTAACCGGTGACAAACGCGGCGCCTGCGGCTTAAATATGGCTGGACAGCAGTCACGCATAGTTCTATTAGCATGCTGTATAGGCGCCGCAACCCACATATCTCATGCCAGACACTTGGTTGATCATCTGATAGAGAAGTTTGGCCGTGATCATCCAATAGATGTTGGTGGAGTCAACGTTGAGGTTGAGGCGCCGGTAATACGTTTAGTTTGCGGAATTAAACCTAAAACTCTAGGTGATCTAGAAGATGTTTTAGATTATCTTGAACGTGAGCTCACAAGGCTTCTATCAGCAACACATACCGGTCAAGAAGGAAGCAACATAGATTTCGAATCAAAAGTTCTCCACGCTGGCATGATAGATCAGGTTGGTATGGAGGTTGCAGACATAGCGCAGATATCTGCTTTAGGCTTCCCAAAGGCTGATCCGGAAGCCCCGCTCGCTGAAATAGGCCTTGGCGTTGTAGATTCAGCGAAACCTGTTATTCTGGTTATTGGACATAATGTCCCACCTGCGGCTGAAATTGTAGATTATCTCATGGAGAACGGATTGTACGGCAAAGTTGAAGTAACAGGCTTATGCTGCACCGCGCATGAAGTGACTAGATATAATCCTAAAGCGAAAATTATCGGCCCAATATCCTGGCAACTCAGATTTATCAGAAGCGGCATACCAGACGTCATAATCGTAGATGAGCAGTGCATTAGGGCTGACTCGCTGATTGAAGCGCAGAAGATTAAGGCTCCCGTGATAGCGACAAGCGACGTCAACTGCCTCGGCCTCCCAGATAGAACAAAAGATGAAGCCGACAGGATCGTTGAGGATCTTGTCTCCGGAAGACAGCCCGGCGCATTAATCCTTGATCCAGCTAAGGTTGGTGAGGTAGCTGTCAAAACAGCTCTGCTTGTCGCACCTAAAAGAATGAAGCTTAAAGCCATACCGGATGTAAGCGACATAATTGAGGGAGCCAAGAACTGTCGTAAATGCAATGAATGCAGAAGGGCTTGCCCCAATGATCTGCCAATACCCGAAGCCCTAGCCAAAGCTCTAAATGGGAACCTAAATGCTCTCGCTGACCTATATGAGGAATGTATTGGTTGCGCGCGATGCGAGAGTGCATGCCCAATAGATCTCCCACTTCACAGCTTTATAGTTAAAGCAGCTGAGAAAAGATTGAAGGAGGAGAAGTATAAGATTCGCGTTGGCAGAGGGGCAATACAGGACGTGGAGATCAGAAACGTTGGAGGGCCAATCGTTTTAGGTGAAATACCCGGTGTCGTAGCCTTCGTTGGATGCGCTAACTATCCGAAAGGCGGTAGAGAAGTCGCTGAAATGGCCGTTGAATTCGCCAAAAGACGCTATATTGTTGTGACGTCCGGTTGCGCAGCCATGTCAGCGGCCATGTACAAGGATGAGGAGGGAAAAAGCCCCTACGAAGCCTTCCCGGGAACGTTTGATGCAGGCGGCATAGTGAATGTAGGCTCATGTGTTGCGAACGCGCATATCGCTGGAGCCGCCATAAAAATAGCGAGCATATTTGCTAGGCGTAGACTACGTGGAAACTATGAGGAGATAGCCGACTACGTCCTTAATAGAGTTGGAGCGGTAGGAGTAGCTTGGGGAGCAATGTCCCAAAAGGCCGCTGCAATAGCAAGCGGATTCTGGAGGCTCGGCATTCCAGTGGTGGTTGGTCCCCATGGCCTAAAATACAGGCGCATGTTGCTTGGTAGGAAGGATAGAGCTGAAGATTGGTACGTTTATGACGCAAGGACAGGTGAAAAAGTTTATGTTGGCCCTACACCGGAACATCTATTCTATGCGGCTGAAACCAAGGAAGAAGCAATGGTTATGATAGCTAAGCTCTGCATGAGACCGAATGATACAACTAAGGGCCGAGCCATTAAGCTCTCGCACTACATAGATTTAAGCAAGCGCTTCTTTGGAGTAATCCCAGATGACATTCACTTATTTGTGCGAACATTAGCAGATGTGCCAATAACCATGCGTGATGAAATCATAGAAATACTTGAGAAGAAGGGTTGGAAAGAAAATATCATACCGGATCCAACTCTTCTGCCAAGACTCATTAGAAAGAGGGCAGGTGAGTGAAAGTATGGCTAGACGGAGTGAACCATGGCAAACTGCTGAAATTCCAGGTCCAAAAAAGGCCCTACTCATAAATAAGCCGGAGATCGTTTCAGCTCTTCTGAAGCGGGCTAAAAGGCCAATCCTGATTGTTGGACATAAAATTGCGGAAGCCAAGTTAAGTAGCGGCTCATTAGTAGATTACATTATTCAAATAGCTGAGCTCGCTAACGCTATGATTGCATCGACGCCAGTTATGCAAAGCGAATTCATTAAAAGAAACTTTAAGAGGATTGTGGGAATGCCCATCGTTGATATAGCGAACAGGCTTACGGATGCGGAATGGAGGGGGTTTGATGGTGAAGGCGGATATGATTTAGTGGCGGTTATAGGCTTCACATATTATGTTGGCTGGCTTATTCTTTCCAGCCTAAAACATTTTTCACCTGGAACTAAAACGGTTTCATTAGATAGATATTATCAGCCTCATGCCTCATGGTCCTTCCCAAATATGAGTTTAGATGAATGGGAGGAAAATCTTAAAATGATAATTAAAGGTTTGGAGGTAAAGTAGGTTGTCAATGTTTGCGGATATACCAGTTGATGTGGGCATAATATATGAGGGGGAGAGAATAAGGTGGCCGGATGCGCGGGTGGAACTCGGCGGACCAAGGGTTGAACATAAGTTTGAACTTGTTAAAGTCCGTAGAATGGAAGAAATCGAAGATGGGAAAATAATAATAGTTGGTCCCGACCTGAAGGATTTAGAGAAGAAGTCGTATCCATTTGGAATTTATATTGAGGTTGCCGGTAAAGAGCTGGAGGAGGAGCTGGAAGGCGTAATAGAACGACGCATCCATGAATACATGAACTACATTGAGGGAGTTATGCACCTAAACCAGAGATATGACATATGGATACGTATAAGCAAGAGGTCCTTCGATAAGGGGCTGAACTCCTTTGTTTATATTGGGAAAGTTCTTCAGAGGCTCTTCAAGAGTGAACTCCCAATAATTGAAAAGATCCAAATAGCTTTCATAACGGATCCGGAGAAGGTTAAGGAGAAATTTAAAGAAGCCATGGAAACCTATGAGGCGCGTGATGCAAAAGCAAGAGGCCTAAAAGATGAGGAAGTTGACGCGTTCTATGGCTGCACATTATGCCAGTCCTTTGCGCCAACCCATGTATGCGTGATTACACCGCAAAGATACTCAAACTGTGGAGCAATAAGCTGGTTTGACGGTCGGGCTGCTGCAAGAGTAGATCCGAAAGGGCCAATCTTCAGAATCGAGAAAGGAGAATGCATAGATCCAATAAGAGGGGAATACACCGGCGTTAATGAAATGGTTAAACGCAAGTCCGGTGGGGAGATAACCCGTGTTTGGCTCTACACGGCGTTCGGTTATCCGCATACTTCATGCGGATGCTTCGAAGCTGTTGCATTCTACATACCGGAGGTTGACGGGTTAGGGATAGTTCATAGAGGCTTCGCCGAAAACACGCCTATAGGCTTATCCTTCTCAACAATAGCGGACTCAACAGCTGGAGGGAGACAAGTTGACGGATTCCACGGAATATCCATCGAATACATGCGTTCGCCGAAGTTCCTGCAGGCTGATGGAGGCTGGGAACGAATAGTTTGGGTTCCCGAAACCATAAAGGAGAGGGTTAAAGATTTCATTCCGAAAGATTTAGTGGATAAAATACCGACTGAAAAGGACGTTAAAAACGTTGAGGAACTCAAACAATTCCTACTAATGAAGAATCATCCGGTGGTCAAGAGATGGAAGAAGAAGGCGGAGGAGGCCGCTGAGAAGAAGCCTCCTGAAGAAGCTAAGCCCATGAAACCAGCCGTGCCGACGGCTGGTTTAACTGTTCCGGTCTCCATCGGGGCGGCCGGCGGATTCAAGCTAGTTCTCAAGAACGTTAAAATCCACGCAGAAAAAATTAGGATAATTAAGAGTAAAGAGGAGTAATTTAAGATGGGAGAAAAGGAGAAAGGGGAAAAGGAGAAGAATTCAGAGGGCGGAGGCATCATTAAGCTCGGACCGAAGCTTTTGGAGCTATTAAGTAAGCTAGGTGAGATAGAGCTCGAAAACGTTGAAATAAATGCTGAGGAGCTTGAAATATGGGTTCCAAGCTTCGTTCCTTCCGCGATAACAGCTCAGCCTCCCGCTCCGGCAGCTCCAGCTCCGCCTAAAGTATTAGTGGAGAAGCCGGCTGAAATCTCTAAAATCGAATTTAAACCATTAATCCAGACCTATCCGGGAAGAATAATAGAAGTTCAATTAGGCGCCACAAAAGCTGAAGGCGGCTCAAGAGGTAAAACCGTGAAGATTGGAGGCGAAGCCTCCCCATCCTTCTATCTCTTCGAGGAGACCCCGCCTAATCCGCCAGCCATATCTGCAGATGTTTTCGATATGAAGATCAGTCTGCCAAAAGCCCTAAGAATGCATATTCAAGATGTTATGGAGGATCCAGCTGCCTGGGCTAAGCTCGCAGTTGAAAAATTTAATGCAGATATGATAACCGTTCACCTAATCAGCACAGACCCGTTAATCAAGAACACTCCGCCGGATGAAGCGTCAAAAACAATTGAAGAAGTTCTCCAGGCGGTTGACGTCCCAATTATTGTTGGCGGATGCGGAGACCCAAAGAAGGACGCTGAGGTCTTTAAGAGGGTTGCGGAGGTTGCTCATGGAGAGAGAGTTATGCTAAGCTCCCTAACACTAGACATGGCTGAAGCCGGTATTTTAGGGGAAGTTGCGGAGGCAGCCAAGAAGCATGGGCACGTCGCCCTAGCGTTCACAGCCATAGAACTCAACAGGGCTAAGGAGCTAAACAGGAGACTCTACGAGTATCTGCCGAAAGACAGCATAGTTATGGACTTAACAACGGCTGCGCTAGGTTACGGCATAGAATACTCCTTCACAATTCACGAGAGAGCTAGGCTTGCAGCCCTAAGCGGCGATGAAGAACTCCAACATCCAACATCATCAGGGTCAACCAACGCTTGGGCCGCTAGGGAAGCATGGATGAAATTGGGTTCAAAGTGGGAGCCTAGGGAGCTTAGAGGGCCCTTATGGGAGACCATAACGGCTTTAACGATGCTCCTAGCGGGCGTAGACATGTTCATGATGATGCATCCAGCTGCAATCCACACGGTTAAAGAAGTTATCAATAACCTGCTTGCCCGTGGAAAAGCTAAACCTGAAGAGATAGCCGACTGGATTACGGTTAAAATGTAAATTTTAATGGGGGTTTAGGCTGTTGAGTGAAAGTGAAATTAAGAAGGGTGTTAGGGAATTAAGTCCCCTCGACATTTATATGCTTCTCCCAAGAACAAACTGCGGTAAATGCGGCGAGAAAAATTGCATGGCTTTCGCAGCTAAAGTCGTCAACAGGGAAGTTCCAATAGAGTTATGTACGCCGTTAATTGAAGAAGAAAAATACAGAAGCCAATATGCCAAATTAAAGGATCTGTTAGCTCCAGCTGTTAAAGAGATCGTGATAGGTGCTGGAGAAAACTCTGTTAAGGTTGGCGGAAAACTCGTCATGTACAGGCATGAGCTCACATATCACAACCCAACGCCGATAGCTATTGATGTAACAGATGAAATGCCGGATGACGAGCTTTTAAAGCGTGTCAAAGAAATTGAAGGCTTCACTTACGATTATATTGGAAGAACATTAAGGCTTGACATGATCGCCATTAGATCAACATCAAATGACCCAGACAAGTTTAAATCAGCGGTTGAAAAGGTTGCGGGGGCAACCAATCTCCCATTAATATTATGCACATTTAATCCGGAAGTTATGAAGGCTGCTCTGGAATCAGTTTACGAGCGCAGACCCCTAATTTATGCCGCAACAAGGGAAAATTGGAGGGATATGGCCGAGCTATCATTAATGTATAACTGTCCATTGGCGGTTTTCGTTCCAAATGACTTATCTCTCCTAAAATCCTTGGTTAATACGCTTATTGAGTATGGGGTTGAGGATCTGCTTCTCGACCCGGGAACATTCCCGGAGGACGGCTTATCCGAGACCATAAATAACTTCACAATGATCAGGAGAAACGCGTGTAAAGGCGACGATAAGCTTTTAGGTTTCCCGTTAATAGGTGTGCCGATGACCGTCTGGCTCAATAAAGAGGCGAATAAAGAGGTTCTTCAGTGGAAAGAAGCCTATTTGGCGGCTATGCTAATGACCAGATACGCCGACCTGCTAATAATGCATAGTCTTGAAGGGTGGGTTCTCCTACCCAATGTAATTCTGAGGTTCAACCTGTATACGGATCCGAGAAAACCTGTTTCAGTTGAACCCGGCCTAAGAGTATTCGGTAATCCAGATGAGAATTCGCCGGTTATGTTCACAACAAACTATGCACTAACATATTTCACTGTGGAGTCAGACATTAAATCCGCTAAAATAGATTGCTATCTCATAGTTGTTGACACCGGTGGAATAAGCGTTGAGAGCTCCGTCGCCGGAAGAATATTAACAGCTCAAACGGTTGCAGACGCAATAAAGAAGTCTGGTGTAGAAGGGAAGGTTAAGCACAGATACTTAATTATACCGGGATTGGCTGCCAGATTAAGCGGTGAAATTGAAGAGCTTACGGGTTGGCGGGTTCTTGTAGGCCCAAGAGACTCATCAGGTATATCCGCATTCCTAAAAGAGAAGTGGCCGCCTAAAAATGCGTAGTAACTATTTAATTCACTTTTTCGTTTTTTCTCCAATCAAGATTAGGAGAAGATTAAATTGAGATTTATAGTTTCTATGGGTAGGGGTGGAACTGGAAAAACAAGCTTCGTAGCTCTCATAACAAAATATCTTATTGAGATTAATGAAACACCGATCCTTTTGATAGATGCGGATCCAGATCAAAATTTAGCTGAGATGGTGGGCATAGACTTAGAGAAGGAGGGGAAGAAAACAGTTTCTGAACTCATAATTGAGACCTTTATTGAGGGAAGAGGTACAACAGTCGGTATTCCCCCATCAGAGAGGATTGAGAGTAAGATTTGGGAGAAAGGGCTCTACGAGGGAGAGTACTTTGATTTGATTGCGATAGGCCCTAAGTGGGTTGAGGGATGCTATTGCCTGCCAAACGCCGCATTAAAGGGCGCTCTAGAAAAAATAACTAAAAGCTATAAAGATGTCGTTATCGATTCGCCAGCTGGTTTAGAGCATTTAAACAGGCGAATAACTTCTAGGGTTAATGACATATTCGATTTGGTAGACCCATCCAAGAAGTCGTTTGATCATGTTGCAAGAGCCTATAGAATAGTGAGAGAAGTTAATATAAAGTTTGACAACTTTTACGTTATCGGCGGATATAGATTTCCGGAAAAACTTGGAGAAGAGGCTGAGAGAAAACTGGGTTTAAGGTTCCTAGGTAAAATCGCCTATGATGAAAATGTTGAAAAATTTGTGCTCTTTGGGAAATCCCTACTTGAGATCCCAGATGACTCGCCAGCCTATCAGTCAGTTAAGGAAATAATGAAAAGAGCCGGATATTAAAAATGCTGTAAATTTACTATGCTTTTTTATTTCTCGGGGTCTAAGCGATGGGTCCTGAAAGCGTCGATATATTTCAGCTACTTTCTGAGAGCGCTAAAAGGAAGAGAGAGCGGAAAACTGAGCTCCTGAAGTCTCTTGGCATAAGAGAGCTTTTTGAAGAGGGAAACATTAAAATTAATGCTGAGATTTGTCAGGGAATAGAATGCAGATTATGCATTAAAGCCTGTCCAACAAACGCTCTGTACTGGGCTTATGGGCGGGTAAATGTAACTGAAGATTTATGTATATATTGTGCGGCCTGCGTCCTAAGCTGTATAGTTGATAACTGCATTAAAGTTACCAGAAAAAGAGCTAATGGGAAAACTGAAAGCTTCAGTACACCGGAGGAAGCAGCTAAACTCCTACAATCCATAAGCTCAAGAAGAAGATTTGACCTAGTAAGCCGTGTGCTTCAACACTGAAAGCCGGAAACTAGATTCACTAGACATTTAGGGGTGTAGAGAAACTTGAGGTTGGCTGTTGCAGGTAAAGGCGGTGTGGGAAAAACCCTAATAGCTGGAACCCTCGCGCGCCTCTATGCTAGAGAAGGCTATAACGTCTTGGCTGTAGATGCTGACCCAGCGATGAACTTGGCCTACGCTCTGGGAATTCCTAGGGAAGTAGCCTCAAAAATTGTGCCCCTCTCAGAGAATAAAACCCTCATAGAAGAGCGAACTGGAGCCAAACCCGGATCCGCCTTTGGAATATTCTTTAGTTTAACACCAACAGTAGATGATATTGCAGAAAAATATGGCGTAGTCGGTCCGGATGGCGTTAGGCTTCTCGTAATGGGCACTATACGTTCAGGGGGATCCGGATGTACATGCCCGGCTAATTCTTTGCTTAGCGCCTTGATTAGACATATAACTTTAAGGAGGGGGGACACGGTGATTATGGATATGGAGGCGGGGCTTGAGCATCTTGGGAGGGCCACGGCAAGAGGGTTTGACGCATTATTATGTGTTGTTGAACCTAGTGCTCCATCAATAGAAACCGCCATAAGAATAAAACGTTTAGCCCAAGAAATAGATATAAACGAGACCGTTTTCATCGGCAATAAGCTCATGACCGAAGACGACGAAAAATACGTTAGTGAAGCATTAAGCGAAGCCGGGTTCAGCCTTTTCCATTCTATCCCATTTGACCAAAATGTTATTAAGGCGGGCATAAAGCGCATAGCGCCAATAGATTATTCGCCCACGTCGCCAGCAATATTAGCTATAAGAAAACTTGAAGAGAAACTTAAAGAGAAATACTTCCAAAGCTTTCAAGGATGATTCTAGATTGCGCTTATGCTTTATTTATCAAGATGAGTTTGCTGAGCGAATTATAGGAAACCTATGTAATGCATCTAGCTTCTGTAGGGCATGCGGTTTAGCATGCGATTACTGCAGATTAGGATATGGATCCTTCGCAGAAGACATACACTATGTTCATAAAGTGCCATCTAATTTACCAGCATTCGTTGAAGAACCAGAGAAATACCTGCCAAAAAAGATGCCTGAATGCGACGTTATAATTGCTGTTGGTCTGCATCCCGATATTCTTTTATCTCTTTCATCAATCGCTTTGGACGCTGAAGCCAAAGCAGTAATAATTCCGATTGAAAACAAGAATTGGTGTCCGCCCGGTGTTAGAAAGCAACTAAAAGAAAAGTTCAATGAAATCAATATTGAGTATTCCTTTCCAAAGCCATTCTGCTCACTTGAGGACTCCGGTCAGCCCACAATAAATGCTTTTATGGAACGCTACAAGATTGGAAAGCCAATTGTCAAAGTTGAGGTTAAAGGCGACATAATAGTGAACGCCAACACTCTCAGAAGCGCGCCGTGCGGCTCAACATGGTATGTTATGCGGTGCATAAGGGGAAGAAAAATCTCCGAAATTGAGGAGGTTGTCGCCATAGCTCATCATTCGTATCCCTGCACCGCAAGTATGGAGGTTGATCCGGAGATTGGAGACGCCATTCTTCATAAGGCGGGCTATATAATTCGGGAAGCCGTAAAGAAAGCTATAGAGGAGGCATCCGCCGAAAAGTAGCGGCGAGATCGGAGTTCAAATGTGCAGAAAAACATTTTTAATGTTTGAAATGATAAATTATCTTGGATAGAGCGGATTTAGAAGATGATTCTAGTCTATATATGGGAGTATTAGATTGTGGGAATAGAGGGATTAGACAAAATTTTTAATCCCAAAAGAATAGCGGTTATAGGTGCAAGTAATAGGGAAGGATCAGTAGGCTTCAAATTATTTCATAATTTAATAGGAATCGGCTTCAGAGGCTTCGTTTATCCAGTTAACCCCTTCAGCCCAAGCATCCAAGGCGTGACGGCCTATCCCAGTGTCAGAAAAATTCCTTGGCAAATAGACTTAGCCATAATCGCAACCCCCGCACATATTGTTCCGGAGATCGTTGAGGAATGCGGCGAAAATGGAGTAACCGGAATAATCATAGTCTCATCAGGATTCGGGGAGGCTGGACCGCATGGAAAAGCCCTAGAAGATGAGATTCTTAAGCTAAAACGCAGATATGGGCTGAGAATAATAGGGCCAAACTGTCTAGGTGTTATGCGGCCGAGCATAAGATTGAACGCTACATTCGCGAATAAAATGGCTAAGAAAGGACATATAGCATTTATATCTCAAAGCGGCGCGCTCTGCGCTTCAGTTCTAGATTGGGCTTCATACGCGAATGTAGGCTTCAGCGCAGTTGTTTCTCTTGGCGGAACAATAGATGTGGACTTTGCCGACCTAATAGACTATTTTGGAACTGACCCCGAAACCAGAAGTATAATCCTCTTTATAGAGTTCATAAAGAATCCGAGAAAATTTATGAGCGCCTCTAGGAGATTCGCTGGAACCAAACCAATCATAGTTGTTAAGGCCGGAAAAACCAAGGAGGGGGCGAAGGCAGCTGCCACGCATACCGGTGCAATAGCAGGTGAAGACTCACTTTACGATGCACTGTTTTCTAGGGCGGGAATAGTCCGCGTCGAAAACATATCCGACCTATTCAGTTGCTCAGAAATATTAGCTATGCAACCTTTACCTAGAGGCCCAAACCTAGCCATAATCACAAACGCCGGCGGACCAGGCGTTATGGCGACCGACGCGCTGATTTCTAGGGGAGGTAGGCTTGCTAAATTAAGCCGGGAGACTCTTAAAGCTCTAGACGAGGCTCTACCGCACTATTGGAGTAGATCTAATCCAATAGATGTAGGCGAGGATGCAACCGTCGAAAGATTCAGGAAAGTTATAGATATATGCCTTAAAGACCCTAATGTCAATGGTTTCTTGGTGATTTATACGCCTATTGGCGCCGCTGACCCAAAGGAAACCGCGAAAACCGTAGTTAAAGCCTTCAGAGAAGCGGATAAACCCGTTCTCACCTCATGGCTTGGAGGTAAGGAGGTTCAGGAGGCAAGGGAAATATTCAGGGAAAACGGGATACCAACGTACCTAACTCCGGAGCAGGCTGTAGCAGCCTTCATGTACATGTATCAGTACGCTAGAAGTCTTAAGCTTCTCTATGAGACTCCGGAGGAGCTCTCTATAACTCAGCCATCTGACAGAACGTATCTGCAAAATGTTCTAGAGAGGGCGGTTAGGGAAGGCAGATCGACTCTAACAGCTGTTGAGTCTAATGAATTTCTCAGAGCCTACGGTATACCAGTAATCGAGACTTACGTTGCGAAGAGCTGCGAGGAGGCGGCTGCGGTAGCCTCGAAAGCCGGCTTTCCAGTAGCTATGAAAGTATTATCCCCTGACATAACTCATAAAACTGATATTGATGGGGTAGTCCTGAATATTTATACGGAACGACAGACCGAAAATTGCTTCCAAACCCTCCTAGAAAATGTGAGAAAGAAGAAGCCTAACGCAAGAATTGAAGGCGTAATTATACAGCCAATGGCGCCGAAAGGCTATGAGCTGATAATAGGCTCAAGAAGGGATCCGCAGTTTGGCTCCTTCATAATATTTGGTGCGGGCGGAGTTGGAGTCGAGGCCTTCAGAGACTTTTCTGTCGGCTTTCCACCTCTAAATCAGACTTTAGCCAAAAGAATCATTGAGCAAACCAAAATATACGGTCTTCTAAGCAGCGGATTCAGGGGAAATCCCCCTGCAAACATAAGGCTAATCGAGGAGACTCTCGTCAAGTTTTCTCAGATAATAGTTGATTTTCCACAGATCAAAGAATTTGATATTAACCCGCTTATAGCAACTGATAGAGGGGTAGTCGCCGTAGACGCTAGAATAGTGATTGATTTAGAGAAGCCCCTAAGCAATCATCAACCATATGAACATTTGATAATAAGGCCGTATCCAAGAAAGTATGTGGCCAAAAGCGTGATGAGGGATGGATGCGAGGTTTTACTTAGACCCGTTAAGCCGGAGGATGAGCCTTTAGTCATAGAATTGTTCAGGTCGTTCTCAGCTGAAACAATGAGATTAAGATTTTTCCAGATACTTAAGGAAATAAGCCATCAGTCAATAGCCAGATACTGTAACATAGACTATAACCGCGAAATCGGCATAGTAGCCGAGATAAAAGAGAACGGTGTAAGACGGCTAATCGGATTAGCCACACTAATAGTTCAACCTGATGGTGAAAGCGGGGAAATATCAGTGGTTGTAGGCGACCCATGGCAGAATAGGGGAGTCGGCACAATATTAATGGACCATCTAATTGAAATAGGTCGAGATATGGGCCTGAGAAAGCTTTTTGGCGAATTTCTTGCTGAAAACACTAAAATAGCGCATATCTGCCGGAAGAAAGGCTTCGAAATAAAATCCCTAGACGAGGAAACATGTATAGCAACATTAAATCTTAAATAACCAAAAATAGCTTTGTTGAGAAACCCCCTTTTAGGTTAATGGAGCTTCCAGCTTCAAAAGCTTTTTGAATCTAGTTAATAGCGGAACACCAGCCAACAAAGATACTGCAATAACCAAGATATCTTCAAAGTAAGAATATGCGGCCCCGCTAACAAAAATAGAGTAAACGGTTTCCGGGGTAAGCGCAAATAGATTGTATAATCCTACTGGAATAAAAAGGAAGATGCGCGCCAGTGAATCCGTAACCGCAGATATAAACGAAACCAATGCTAGTGGAATAGGTAGAAATTTAACGTCGCTCTTAAAGAGCTTACTACTTAATTTCGAAGCCGGATATATTAGCGGAAAGGCCAATAGAACATCAATCACCGTCCAAAGCGGAAACCACCTTCCAAATGGATGCATGAAATAAGCGACTAACATTATAGCGTAAATTACTACAACGGGCTTCCATCTTCCCTTAGCGAGGAAACCGGCTGCGAGAACCCCTAGAGGCTCAGCGATTATACCGAACATCCAGAAGTCTATGGGTTTGATGGCTCTGCCGATCACGCCGCCTATAAATGCAACTAAGAAGCCGGCCCATGGGCCGAAAACGATTCCTTCAATTGGCTCTAAGTAAATGGCCCAATTACGCCATAGCTCAAAAGACATGAGATATAATATTGTATGGAGCCCCGCGAAAACCCCAACTAAGGATAAAGTTTTTGTTGATAAATGTAACATTTTTGAAACCTAATGTAATTTTTTACATAGAAACGGCATATATATTTATTCATAAGCGTAGCGGTAAACAGAAATTTTATGCATTACAATATTCCCTAACGGGGCACACTCTACACCTGCGTTTTTTACAGTACTCCAGACTTAACCTTACTAGAGCTGACTCATAAGGTTCTATATTTTTCAGCCCAATTTTTCTGGCGGCTTCAACAGCCATTTTAGATGGTTTAGGCTTCGCCTTACTCCATATTCCCCTAAGCTCCCTCAGAAATATGTTTACGCAGACAGGGCCTACGCCCCTAAACTCCATCAAACGTCTCTCCAGATCGCTTGGGTCACTAGACTCCTGATGAAGTCGCTCTAAATCTCCATATTCCCCTTTAAGTTTCTTCATTATTGCTAAGAGGTTTGAGGCTGTTGAAAAGTCGTATCTGACATATCCACCCGAGTCAAGTATTTCAACAAGCCTATCCCATCCAGCCTCAATTATCTTCTCTGGAGATGTGAGGTTTTCTGCCTCAAATAGGCGGAAGGTTCTCTTAGCGATTTCAGCCGATATTCTTTTAGCGAAGAGAATTGATGCAAGAAACCACTTAAATCTATCCTCAGGCCTAGTTAAATCTAGGCCTAGCTCCTCGGAATAACTCTTAAGGCTCAACAGTTTCTCTTCGACGCTCAATGCGTTTCCAACACTAAGAAAAACTATCTTTTAGCTTATATCAATTACTAAGGATTTATCTTCTAGGAGCATGAAATTATTTTAAGATTGATTGAGGCGTCTTAGGAGTGGAAGCATTAAAGACTGAAGAAGAGCTACGAAGCCTGATTAGCAAGTTCTTTCCTTACTCTAGCTTCCGTCCATTCCAGTTTGAGGCGATAAAATTTGCCTATAATATTATAGTTGACGGCAGTATAGGTTTGCTCTCCTCGCCCTGCGGAACCGGAAAATCCATTTCAGTTTTAACGGCCTATTTTGCGGCTAGAGAAACCGATCCGGCGGTCGGTAGACTACTCGTCTTAACTAGAACTAAAAATCAGCTTGAAATTTACTCTAGAGAGCTGAAAAATGTTAAAGAAAAAGGCAAAATAGAGTTTGCTGCCTCCATTTTCAAGAGCAAAAAGGAAATGTGCCCACATGCTTTAGAGGACCCGAACCTTAAGGATGTGAGCTACAGAGATTTCCTACAATATTGTAAGGGGCTAAAGAGCGGATTTTTCGGCAGCTCATGCAAGTATTATGATAGAACCTATAGTGATAGCGGTTGGAGGCCCAGCTGGCTTACCCGCAACACCATTGAAAAAATCAGGAGAATCGGCCCGGTTATGCCGGATGAAATCTATGTTTTATGCCGAAGAATGGAGTTATGCCCCTACGAAGTTACAAGGATCCTTGCAAGGCACTCTGACATAATTATCGGAAACTACAATTACATTCTTATTGAAGCCGTTAGGGGTTCAACCCTTGGAAGGGCTGGTGTGCGCATAAAAGATGTTAATTGCGTCTTCGATGAGGCACATAGCTTGCCATATTACGCTGCGGGGATACTTTCCGATGAGCTATCACTTAGATCGGTTAGAAGAGCTGTTAGGGAGGCTGAGCGGTTCGGGCTGGAAGACCTTGGGGTTCTAGATGGCTTGCATGACGCCATGATCGATCTCGGAAAGACTGTTTACAGGATTTATGGAATAGACGTAGAGCATATAATCACAAAAGATGATCTAATCGAGATTCTATCAGAGAAAGCAGAGATCGAAAAAGACGGATTGGCCGAAGCCGTCGAGGAGCTAGCGTTTTTAGGTGAAATTGTCAGACAAAGAAGAGTTGAAGCTGGCAAAAGTCCAGTCTCCTATATTTCCCGTTGTGCATCCTTTCTCCTAGATTGGCTTAACTTAACTGGTTCAAGCCGAGTTGGATACGTCAAGGTTGAAGAAAACTCTGAAGGAAAAAGAATTGTTAGGCTCGGGATAAAATGTTTGGATCCATCCTTGGTTACAGAAGTCATAAATGAGACGAGATCGGCAGTTTTGATGTCTGGAACCCTATGGAACATGGATTACTATATTGATGTTTTAGGCCTCAACAAAGATAGATGCAGAAGCCTAGAACTGCCAAGCCCATTTCCACCGGAAAACAGATTGATACTTGTAGACATGGCCGTTACAACAAAGTTTGAGGAGCGCAGCGAATTTCAGTGGGTGAAAATGGCCGAGCGGCTCAATCAGATAATTCAGGCGATTAATGGGAGGGTAGCCGTCTACTTCCCCTCCTACGATGTCATGCATAATGTTGTGAAGCATGTTAAGTTGAATGTTCCAATGTTGATTGAGAAGGGAGATACGAAAATCGTTGATGTTTTAAACTTTCTTAAAGAAAACAGTAAATGCGCCATATTCGGCGTAGCTAGGGGGAAGATGAGTGAGGGAGTGGATATGTCCATCGAGGGGCACAGCATGCTTTCGGCAGTAATAATAGCTGGACTGCCATTCCCAAAGAAAACGGAACTTCAGCTAGCCCTCCAAGAATATTTTGCTGAAAAATTTGGGGACAAAGCAATAGAATACTCAAATAATATTCCCTGTTTAAATGCGCTAGCTCAGTCCGCAGGCAGACTTTTACGTAGCCCAAAAGATAGGGGAATAATACTCATCATGGATAGGCGGGCGGCGGGAAGATTTAAGTATAGGCTTCCAGCGGACTGGAGAGAAAATATGAGGGCTCATATCAAAATAGAGAATATAATCAAGAGAATAGACGCCTTTATGAGTCAGAAAAGCGGCGCTGAATAAAAGATTAGAATCGCATGAGAATGTCAAACTTTCCCCGCCTTAAGACTTGTTGAGACTCTTCTATATAGTTCCTCATATATTTCTAGCGCCTCTTTTAAAGCATCATCCATATTGATCTTCCCCATTTCAACATTAGCCATTAACTGCTCCACATAACGTCTCGTGTCAGGTGTGACAAGCCTATGATCCACGCTCTTTAAGAGATTTATAAGCTTCTCACCTAAAGTGCTTAGGCGGAATGTTCTACCTTTCTTTTCAGCATAGCCTCTCTCAATAATTATTTGCGGATAATCCGCTCTGGTAGCGTCTGTCCCAATAGAATGCTTTTCCAGAAGCCTGAGAAGCTCCGATTCGGTTAAGCGTGGAGGAGGCTTAGTTTTCCTCCCTCTTAAATCAACTTTAACTATTGGCAGTAACTCGCCAATATGCAACCGAGGGATCCAAAGGGTGTCCTTGGGTTTAAAGTATGGGAAAATTTGATAGAATCCCTCGTCGGTAAAATATTTGCCAGATGCCTCCATCATCACGTCTCCAGCTTTCACACTCAGCTTCCATCTTTTTAGGGAAGCATCTCTGCCAACAACATTTGCCAAATATCGCCTAGCAATGTACTCCCAGA